>CAJQKX010000411.1 GCA_905479025.1 uncultured Paraglaciecola sp. | reverse complement strand
GTCATATTTATGCACCACACTACCGTGAAGCTCAATTACAGTCATTTATGCCTGAAAATTTTGAGCCTGGCACACAAGCGTTAGATCTAGCATACCAAGACGTAGAAGCGGCATTTGATTATTACTTACAACATTTCAATAAAGGCCGACCTTTCATAGTGGTTGGTCATAGCCAAGGGACCACTCATGCGTTACGCCTAATAGAAGAAAAAATTGATAAAACCCCTCTATACCGACAATTAGTGGTGGCTTATGTTGTAGGTTATTGGTTGCCCAAAGATAAATTTAGTCGAGGATTTGAGCAAGTCACACCTTGCATCGGCGCAGGCCAGACAGGTTGTATTGTGAGTTACGATACCTATGGTCAGGATGGGCAATTAGACGCAACAGTACTGCATTGGTATAAAACAGGCTGGGAATCGAGTCAATTAAAAGATGGCTCAATAAAACCTACCTTGTGTGTGAATCCATTGAGTTGGACAAACACATTAGACAAAGTGAGCGAAAAGGCCCATTTAGGGGCCATGCCAGTCGAGTTCAAACGCACTCCACTCAATATGTTGTTAGCCAATAACCCTGGATTTATTTTTCAAGTATTGCCCGCATTAACGAGTGAGTTAACATGGGCACAATGCAAAGAAGATGGCAGGCTTGAAATTATGCAACAAACCGACAACGTATTTTCAAATCATCTTGATCAACCCAATAAGAGTTATCACATACTCGACTTTAGTTTGTTTTACGGCAATATTCGTCAAAACGCCATGCAACGAGTGAGTCACTTTATGGCGACACATGATGCTTCTTAATCTGAATGATAATAATAAGGAATAAAGTATGACTGCTTTTAAATCCGCGTGTCAGCAAACCCTAAAAGCCACTTTTGTATTGTGTTGCAGTGGATTCGTTTTTGCTGTTGCCGCTGCCGCTGCAGATGAAAGCGTGGCGACGGGCAATAAAGCCCAACAATTATACACCTCCCAACCCGATGTCACCCCTGAACTAGGAAAACGTGGAACTTATGCAGTTGGAGTAAGTACAATCCAAGCGACTAACCCACAGCAACTCAGTGCCAAAGATTATCAAAGCTTAGAAGATCGTACTTTGACTTTGGAGGTGTGGTATCCAGCAGTGACTAAGAAGTCAGATGTTCAAGCGACCTATGAAAATGTCACTCGCACACACAAAACGTTTTTATTACAAGGTAACAGTGTCAGAGACGCTAAAATTAACCAAGAGCATACCTATCCTTTGGTGGTGTTATCCCATGGATACACGGGGTATCGGACTATCATGTTTTATCTGGGCGAACATTTAGCTAGCCATGGCTATGTAGTCGTTGGAATTGATCACACAGACTCCACCACCGGTGACGTTGATTTTGAAAATGCCCCTTTTGCTGGATTCCCCAGTACTTTAATCAACCGTGCTCGTGACCAACAGTTTGTGTTGGATTATTTTACCTCAGCTGAGTCTGATTTAGCCAAAGCAGTAGATAGCGATAACGCCTCTGTAATTGGTTACTCCATGGGCGGTTTTGGTGCGGTAAATACTGTAGGCGGTTGCTACAAATTTAATCAACAAAGCCTGCAAGCGTTTGGATTCCCAGAGCCTGCGGCTAAGGCTTTGGTACCGGTGTTCAATAGTTGCAATGCTGGGCGGGATAAAGTCGACAGTCGTTGGAAAGCTATGGTGGCTTACGCACCTTGGGGACAAGCACAAAATCTACATCAATCTGATGCTATTCAAGTGCCGAGTTTATATGTAACGGGTGATCATGATGACATATCTGGCTACGAGCAGGGGGTGAAAAAGTTATTTGAGCAGTCCGGCGCAAAAGACAGTTTTATGTTGGTATATGAAAATGCACGACATAATATTGCCACGCACCCAGCGCCACAAACTGCTTACGCAGCAGATGCAGACTTAGGTCATTATTACGAGCCCACATGGAGCAGCGAGACCCTAAACCGTATCAACCAGCATATGACCTTGGCGTTTCTGGATTGTTACGTCAAAGAGCAAACTTCATCGTGTGAATATTTACCGAAACGTGAAAGTGCGGTTCAAACCAAACAAGCCAATGGCACGTTAAGCGATCCTTGGCCTGGTTTCGCAAACCGTTGGGGAGTGGGCATGAAATTTTTGCGAAAATAGTCAACTGCATCAGTATCACGGTTGCATGAAACAGTGCGAAATTAGATGCTGATCAGCTGTTCGATTTTTTTAATCACAATCGACACTCAAAACTAAATCAAATTAGGAGTTAATTAAGATGTCCGTTTATATCATTGCTAGATTCAAAATACATGACCGTAGTGAGTATGATAAATACTCAGCTGGATTCTCAGAGGTTTTCCAGAAGTTTGATGGCAAGATGTTGAGTGTAGATGAAGATCCCACTGTACTGTCCGGTGACTGGGATGATACAAGGTCGGTAATTATTGAGTTCCCATCAAAAGAATCTGCCGAAGCATGGATGACATCTGATGACTACCAAGCCATAGCGAAACACCGTAATGCCGGAAGCACAGTAAACTCTATACTAGTGAAGGGATTGGAAGTACCGACGAAGGTAAAGCTTATTCCGGCCTAAAAAGTAGTGCGAGGACTTTTTAGTGAGGAATGATGATAATGACTACCTGGATTTGGATGGGCTGGAAGTCGATCCGATGTTGTAAATTTACGGGTATTCCATTACTTATCGCATCGCTACAGGCAAACAGCAAGGACGAAAGGTCTTTACCTTGCAAACCATTGCACCTATGGCAGAGCAGGGGCTTGT
>CAJQKX010000410.1 GCA_905479025.1 uncultured Paraglaciecola sp. | reverse complement strand
CAGACAAGGTACGCTGCTCAACAACCTTCACCAGCTCATAGATGACTTTCTTATCGATCAAGCGAAAATAATCGAGCTCGATCACTTCCTTCAGGTTTCGTTTATTCAAGTCTTCTTCTACTGATAGTAATTCAGCATAGTTATCAGATAGTGCCTCGAATACCTCTTGGTGCGTTCGGCTGTCTTTCCACCGCTTGAAGAACACCAAGGCATCGCTGGATAAATTAATCCCATCGCCATTCAGTGAAGAATTAACACCCATGGAATAACAAGATTTAAACAGCTCTATAGCAAAGTCCTTTACGGTTGACTGTTCGTTACTGTAACCATAAAATCGCTCTACCTGTTGCCACAGGAAAGCCTCTAAATTGCAGCGCTGAATAAGGCCAAACAACGGCTGCTTGGGCTTAACAAACTCCGCTAGCAAGGCTTCAAGAATCACGTCAATTCGAGCATCGGCTAATTGCGTTGCGCCTACACACACGGCCAGCATTTTGAGTTGAATCTTGCTTAGGGTATCTTCATTACTAAGCAGCTTTTTAAGCGTTGCTTTTCGCCTTTCGGCCTGCACCTTTGCCTTGGCTGTGTCGAAGAATGCAGTATGTCGCTCAACAATTTCGGTGAATTCGTTTGGCAGTTCCAGTTCACTCAGCCAAATAGCAACTTGATCAGTTCTAAAAGTGGTATTGGCCAGTTCAACATCTAACAGCCAATTTTGTAGTGGCTCGGGTTGCTTGTCTTCCTTGTAAACCAAGAAAGACTGTTTGGGGCACTCGCGTAAAAGCTTATGCTTAATGCCAAATTCATTGTTTTGAATTTCAAGCTTTTCGACACCTTCTATAGCAAGGGCATCAAAAGCATCACGCAATTCTTGTTTGTCGTCATACCAGAAAACGATGCGGTGTTTTTGAAAGAGTCGGCTAAGCGCCTGTTGAATACGGTTTTCAGTCATCGTTTAGCCCTCACCACCTAAGAAAGCCCCGCTATTTTTTTCAGCGCTTTACCGAATAACGGATAGTTATGCTTAACGCCGTTATCCAAATCTATTTCTTTATTCTCACCAGCTAGCGGATAAAGAATATCGCGCTCGTATTCGTTCACTTCATCCAGCACTTTATTGATTTTATCGATGGCTTTAATAGCCTGAGTTTTATCTTTCTGGCTGGCAGAAGCACTGATTTCAATTTGTTCATAACTCTCTTTACGGGCTTGTAGCTTGGTGCGGAATTCACGTAGATAATCATTTAAAACAACGCTCACTGTATCTGGGCGATAGCGGTGCATATAAATCAGAGCATTAAATTTGCCTTTAGGGCTAGAGAATAACCAATATATTGGGCGCTTTTTATAGCGTTTACGATGATCAGTATAAAAATCATTGGAGAAGTACTTTTTAATATCTTTACCGATAGCCTTTTCAATAAAAGCCAAATTCTCTGCGAAATTTTCTTCACCAAAAGTCACTTTTAGGAATTGCTTAAAACGTTCGCTAATATCGTCTTCAAACCAATCGCCTTCGAAGTCGATCATTGGGATGACATTATCATCATCTGGCATAAATGATGGTTGAGCTACTTGTTCGAGATACTCTTCAAGCGAATTACCTGCATTTGCGAGCATCAGACCTTTTTTATCAATGGAGTATCTACCAAACATGCAGCCCACGGCATAGGACAGGAGCTCTTCCATTGTGCGCATGCGAAGGGCCTTTTCCAGTTGCTCGCCCGTTTTGTAGCCCTTAATCGAATAGGCGGGGTTGCACGTGAGGGTAATTTCATTAATTGTTACCTCTGGGCTCAGTTCGTCCTGTAAGCCATAGGCATCGATGAAGATACTATTATTCTCTATCTCCAACCTCTGCATTTCGAACGTTATAGCCTGCCAATGGCCTCGGACGTTAGCATAGTTCTCTTCCAGCGTCTCTCCGCAGTGTTCGGACGAGAGCAGAGGGAGCATGCTGAAATCCCAAGAAGTTTCGTAAGCATTCCAATCTAAACGTGCGATCTCTACCATTCGTTTACAGTTTCTATATAAATCCTTTGAATCTGGGCGTAGATACGAAATCTTTTTGACTTCGTTACTCTGCAATGAAAGGGTGGGATTAATAAGAGATACTATTTCTTCCGATACCTTAGTATTAAGAAATGCTAAAAGGTCATGATCAATTTCAGAGAACAACATTTGCCCTTTATTAGACTCAAAAACAAACCCTTTATCCGACCACCTAAAGCTATTTATATCCGATGTAAGGCCTGACCAAGTGATACCTTCCCTGAAATAATATTTTTCGCCAGGTAAAGACCAAGACTGCCCTGAGTCTTTTCGATGGTCACGAATTTGTATGCCTTCATTTTGGAAATATACAATAAGTTCGTTAAGCCCGTACCACTTACGAAAACCTCCCCCCTTATTGTAGGGATAGTATTTGCTTGTCGTCTCTTTCATATCTTCAGTAGAAAAGCTTATGTCTTCAAAGCTGACCTCATGCCATGATCTCAGAAACCTATCGTTGTCACATGTAAATAGTCCCACTGTTATATCAGCTAAACTCTCGAGCTTTTTACCTTGTTGGTATGAATTCAAAAAGTCACGTGAAGCCCAATATGAAATTGGGCTACCAGGAAAGATCGCAAAATCATTTGATGATGCAGTATAAAAATATGGGGATTCCAATGAAGTTGATTCTTTTGCCATTGACGATTTTTCTTCTTCATTTTCTCCTTCAATAAGCCTTAAAAACACACCTTTTGCATCGGGCTTGTAACTTTTTTCCAACACGAATGCTGTTGTCGAAACTACAGCGCCACCAATGGAGTCAAAGGCCCGCTCACCTAGATGCGCCATTGTTTTAATCGAAGTGGTTGAAAGTATTTTTTCTCTTAATGCTTCATATCGAGATATAAACATCCAAGAGTGCATATTTATCATCGACATCAATCCTTGACTGACCGTCAGCGATAAAGAGCCTTCCATAAACATTGAAAATAGGTCTGACTTGCTATCAGGATAATATTTCTTTGCCCACATAGCTAAGCGTGGATTCATCCCCTTGCTTCCCATATAAGGTGGATTAGCCACCACCACATGATATTTCTGGCTCAAATAATCGGCTTGATCTAATACCTTTATTATATTTATAAAATTGGGGGTGTTAATTGTAGCAATTTGCTCTTTAGGTAACGCCTCAGGGTGGCCAATTTTTAAATTGGCTTTGTGCCTTAAATCAATAAGTGCATTCTTAATACCAACGGAGTCACTAATATCAGTCGTTATTAACGATCCAAAATTTCCTGCCTCTTCAAATTTATTCAGCTGAGATAATAACTGCGCAGAGAAAATATCTTTTCCTAAGATTGCTTGCATGGAATGCAAAGTATCATCAGAAAAACGAATTTCTTCTAATCGACAAATATTGGGCTTGATTGGATTACGAAAGAAGCGGCGGCGGTTGTTACTATCATCCTGCGAGTTACCTTTTAGCGCCTTCATTGATAAGGCA
>CAJQKX010000409.1 GCA_905479025.1 uncultured Paraglaciecola sp. | reverse complement strand
TGGCGAAAATGTAGCTAGGACAATTGACGTTGTCACCGGGCAGGAATCGATTTTGCCGGGAGCGATAAGTTCGGTAAGTCCAGATGGTTCTTGGGGTATAGGGTATTCATTTTCGAGAGTTGAAAGCTGCATGCCAGGCTACGGATATATCCATGACGTCTGTGAAGATGATCTTGATAGCTATAAGCCAGAATCAACTGGTTTGTATAGTATCGATTTTACGTCTGGAACCAAGAAGTTACTTATTACAATAGCGCAACTTGCTGGGGTGAATCCTTCGGTATCAATGAATGGTGGTAAGCACTTTTTCACTCATGCACAGATATCACCAGATTCACAGCGTTTTATGTTTCTTCACAGGTGGATTCATCCAGACGTTGATATCGATAAGCGTTTTTCGCGATTGGTTGTTTGTGCTCTAGATGGGACTATCCTCGACATCTTTAATACGAATGAAATGGTATCTCATATTGGCTGGCGTGGGCCTGAACAGGTAATTGCTTATTGTCGTGTTCCGGTATTTGATGATCAGTATGTATTATTTACTGTAGGAAAGCCTGAGGTGACAGAAATTCTAGGCGGTAACTGTTTTTCAAGCGATGGCCATCCATCTTTTGATAAAAGTGGACGTTGGATGGTTACAGATACTTATCCAGATAGACGTAGAGTCCAAACTCTAGCCCTATACGATGCACAAAAAGAAGTAAGGCTAGATATTGCTCAATTACCAATGCCAAAAGAGTTTCAGAGTCCGAATTCTTCACAGCACTGGGCCTGTGACCTTCATCCTAGATGGGATCGTCAGTCACGGTTTTTGTGCTTCGACGCAACGTCTTCTGGTCGGAGAAGCCTCTGCACTATTGATTTAGGAGATGGATTGAAAACTGAGTCCTTAAATTATCTATCTAAAAGACAGAATAATGCCACAAAAAAATAAAATAGCATTATATCGGTGTATGTTCGATGACTATGATTTGATTCTTAACGAACTGTGTATCATGCCTAATATTGACTATTATTTATTTACAGATAACGCTGCTTTAGAAGTATATCCGTACCAAAAAATTATTGTCAAACAAGATAAGGATAATCCCTCAATTTCCAATCGGGCGATTAAAATGAAGTTGCCCAATATACTAAGACCATATGACTTGACGATATATATTGATAGTAATATAGGCATAATGCATGACCTTAGTCCACTAATCTCAGAGTTTGTCCAGAGCCAGGCCACTATGGCTTCTTTCAGTCATCCAAATAACCATTCTCTAGAGCAAGAAATTGAGCTTTGCCGAGCGCTTAAGAAGGGAGACAGTAACGCCATGGACGAAGAGCTTCAGTTCTACTTGGCGCGATCTTTTCCCGTGCGAGGTAGACTGTCGGATAATAGTATTATTTTTAGGAAAAAATATGATGGTAATATGGTTGCCGCCATGGATTACTGGTTTGAGCTCACTAAGAAATACTCTGGTAGAGATCAGCTAAGTTTACCGGCTGTCAAAGATAAATTTGATATACATGACATGTTTTTCGATTTCTCTCCTCGGACACGTTTTAATAAATACTTTCTTGTTTTTCCTCATAAAGTAGCTCTAGGTAAAGCGTCGTTTAGAAAAATAATTAAGTTTTATATAAACGTTTCTCTGCGTTACATTTTCCGTTATTTTTTTTATAAAAGGGGTACTTGGTAAGGTATGATCAAAATTAAAAGCTCTTCTTTAGAGAGAATTTCGTCTTGCCCGATTTGTAAGTCAAATGCATATGACGTGGTGTTAGAGAAAGTTACTGATAATGTGAGCTATGCTGCAGAATATTCAGCGAGTGTTTTGGCTTGTAGGGAGTGCAATCACAGCTTCCTTTCGCCAGTTATTAATTCGTCTGAGCTCCATCTCGCTTATCAAGGGTATTATACTCAGAGTACTGCTAATATCGAGAACGCTTCCAATTCTTCTGTTGATAGTTTCTCAAAGTTCATAGAATTCTATGAATATAATTATAAAGGCCTCTCGTCTTCAAATGGCAAATTTATATATTGGATTGCTTACTTGCTGCCGTTTGCGAGATTTTTTCTTACAAGAGCAGTAAGATTTCTACCTGAACCATTAAAAAATGATCGCCCTAAATTACTTGATGTGGGCTGTGGGAGAGGAGATTTTTTAATTCGTGCTCAACATTGCGGATATGACGCAACTGGCATTGATTTTGACTCTGAGACGGTTGATATCGCGAATAGCCGAGGAGTCTCCGCTGTAGTTGCGGAGATTCATGATTTACCCTTAGATGTTCAATATGATGCAATTGTATTGAGCCATGTTGTTGAGCATGTTTCGGATCCCGTTAGGTTATTAGATGATATTTTTAAGCGGCTTAAACCAGGTGGCTATTTCTATATTTCTACTCCAAATATAGATTCTGCCGGCAGGTTAACGTTTGGCAAGAGTTGGAGAGGCATAGATTTTCCTCGCCATTTACAATACTTTAATGTGATTAATCTTAAAATATTACTCAATAGATCTGGATTTGAGAGAATTAAACAGGTTTATGATC
>CAJQKX010000408.1 GCA_905479025.1 uncultured Paraglaciecola sp. | reverse complement strand
CACTATTCGTAAGGGAGATACGCTCTCTGCATTATTCTCTCAACGTAGATATCAAACTGAATTACACGACATCCTTGCCTTAGGCCATTCGACATCTAAACTCCGTGAAATTCATCCGGGACAAACTATAGATTTCAAAACCAAGGGCTCTGCTTTAGCCTCTATCAAGCTTGTTTTAGACCCGCTACACAGTCTTGAGATTATTAAAGATGCTAATGGTTACAGTGTTCTTGAACACCAAAGAAACTTTGATAGACGCAGTAAAATGGCCTTTGCAACTATTGATTCTTCCCTTTATTTGGCAGGCCAATCTGTTGGCTTGAGCGACAAAATAATTATGCAGTTAGCCATTATCTTTGGCTGGGATATTGATTTTGCACTCGACATTCGTAACGGTGATCGGTTCAGCGTCATCTATGAGCAACTCTATTTAGAGGGCCAACAGGTAAAAGATGGCGTCATCCTTGCTGCTGAATTTGTTAATGCTGGCCGCAGTTACCGCGCCGTACGTTATACCGATACTAATGGAAACATAGATTATTACTCTGAGAATGGACATAGCATGCGTAAGCCTTTCTTACGTACGCCGGTTGATTTCGCCAGAGTGAGTTCAGGCTTTAATTTAAAGCGCCGACATCCGGTCTTAAACACTATTCGTGCCCACAGAGGTGTTGACTATGCTGCTGCCAGCGGCACACCTATTAAGGCTGCTGGTGATGGCAAGATTATTCACCGCGGTAACAAAGGCGGTTATGGTCGCACCATTATTCTGCAACATGGCAGTCAGTACAGCACCCTCTACGCCCATATGCGCCGCTATAGTAATCATTTGAAAGTGGGGAGTCGTGTAAAACAAGGTCAAATCATTGGCTATGTCGGCAGCAGCGGTCTCGCGACGGGGCCACATCTGCACTATGAATTTCGCATTAATGGTGTGCATCGCAATCCATTAACAGTCAAACTACCCGATGCACAACCACTGGCACGCGCCGCCTTACAACGCTTTAAAGGTGAGACACAAGAACGCTTTGTACAGTTAGAACTCTTTTCCTCTACTCGTATCGCGCAGTTTGCGCAGTAGGTATTAAGTCCTATGTCATCTCTTTACCTCGGCCTTATGTCTGGCACTAGCATGGATGGTATCGATGCAGTAGTCGTAGAGATTAGCGCAGATGGCATCTGCCATGTCTTAGCCAGCCATAGCGAATCGTTTCAACCTAAACTGCAAGCACAGCTGTTGAACATAGTTTCTAGCAAACAAGTGACATTACATGAATTAGCTCAACTTGATGTCAGAGTGGCTAAGAGTTTTGCCACGGCAGCCAACCACCTCTTAAAGTATAATCAGATTGCAGCCAATCAGATCGTCGCTATTGGCAGTCATGGGCAAACTCTATTACATGGTGCAGATCAATCGCCGCCTTTTAGTCTGCAGATTGGCGACCCAAACACCATCGCTGAAGAGACCGGAATTACAACCATTGCAGACTTTCGCCGGAGAGATATCGCTGTCGCTGGACAGGGTGCGCCATTAGTCCCCTGCTTTCACCAGAATTGGTTAGAAAAAACTGCGGGGGTAGATGCTGTACTCAACCTTGGTGGTATTGCCAATATTACGTTACTAGGCGCTGCCGGAGAAGATCCAAAACTTGGCTTTGATACCGGGCCAGCAAACACACTCTTAGATGCTTGGGTACGCCGAAAACTGGCTAAGCCTTATGATGAGGAGGGTGCCTGGGCACGCCAAGGGCAGATTCACAGCCACTTATTAACAGCCCTATTAAAACACCCATTCTTTAGTGTAAGCCCTCCAAAATCAGCGGATAGTAGTCAATTCAACCTTGCGTGGTTAGACACCACCTTGAAGTCTTTTGACGAGATCAGTGATATTGATGTTGCAGCGACCCTGGTTGAGCTGAGCGCTGTCAGCATATGCCAAGCAGTTAAGTTATACGCCGGACAGAGTAGGACGCTTATCGCCTGTGGTGGTGGCTGCCACAATCACTTTCTAATGCAACGCATTCAGGCTGGACTAGGCAGCATTCAATTACAACTGAGTGAGGACTATGGCATTGGAGTTGATTGGGTTGAAGCCGCTGCATTCGCTTGGCTAGCTTTTCGCCATATCAATAAACAGAGTGGTAACGCTGAGAGCATTACCGGCGCCACACAAAAACGTATTTTAGGAGCGGCCTATCCGGCATAAAAAAACCCGCAAAAGCGGGTTTTTTTTGGCCTACTTTGTTACCTAGATAAACGCTAGGTAGAGAAAGATGAACCACAACCACAGGTTGTTTTCGCATTGGGGTTGCGAATAACAAATTGAGCACCCTCTAGACCTTCGCTGTAGTCAATCTCAGCGCCGACCAAATATTGGTAGCTCATCGGATCAATTAGAAGAGTAACACCAGAGTTCTCAACAGCTGTATCGCCATCCTGCAATTCTTCATCAAACGTAAAGCCGTACTGGAAACCAGAACAACCGCCACCTGAAACAAAAACACGTA
>CAJQKX010000407.1 GCA_905479025.1 uncultured Paraglaciecola sp. | reverse complement strand
CCAGTACTGGCTCCCACAGCAAAAAAACACACGTTTTGTGGCCATTGGTTTTTCATCAACACACATTGCTCAGCAGCCACTGTACTGGTTACTATCACATAAATCTTTTCACCATCATGGCTATGCAAACCAGCTATTTTGGTAGGTAATTGGCCATTTGCAACATCATCCACAACAGTATCAATTAACCCGCAAGCAACTGCAGATAATCCTGCATAACTAAATGCTTGTGCACTGGCTTGGCATTTAGCTTGAGGCCTAAGGAGTAAAAATGTCACAGACTAATCGGCTTGCAAAGCACTGAGGATCTCCTCTGCCCCTTGGGCAAGCAACAATTCTGCGACATATTCGCCCAGCTTCTCAGCATTGTCTAGCACGTCAGTGTGCTGAGCATACAACATCACTTTACCATCCACCGACCCTACCAAACCCCGTAACGTAATATATTGACCATCTAACTCGGCAAAACTACCAATAGGCACTTGGCAACCACCATTTAATTTGGCGTTCATAGCTCTTTCAGCCTTGACCCTAATGAATGTTTCAAAGTGATTCAAGGGGGCTAGTAGCGCAATCAAGTCTGCATCATCATTGCGACATTCAATACCCACTGCCCCCTGCCCCACAGCGGGAAGTGATAATTCAGCCTGCATCTCAGATTGGATCCGCTCACGCATACCCAATCGGATCAAGCCTGCCGCAGCCAACACAATGGCGTCATATTCGCCTGCATCTAGCTTCGCCAATCGGGTATTCACATTACCCCGTAAATCTTTGATCACCAAATCAGGTCTGACTTTACGTAATTGACACTGACGTCTCAAACTGGATGTGCCTACCACTGCATTAAGTGGTAACGCTTCGAGTGAATTGAAGTGATTAGACACAAAGGCATCAAAAGGATTTTCACGTTCACAAATAGCGTGAAGGCCAAACCCGTCAGGAAAAGCAACAGGTACGTCTTTCATAGAATGCACAGCAATATCCGCACGACCTTCAGTCATTGCGACTTCTAGCTCTTTAATAAACAAACCTTTGCCACCGATTTTAGCCAAAGGGGTGTCTAAAATCTTGTCGCCCTGAGTACTCATAGGCACAAGATCAACCTGCAAATTATTATGGGCGTTAAGTAACGCCGCTTTAACGAACTCTGCTTGCCATAACGCTAAGGCACTTTTGCGCGTGGCGATACGGATAATGCGTTTTGACATGAAATTTCCTGAACAAATAATGACACTGACTATGTTATCAGAAACATAAGTCGTGTGAGAGCTTGGCTATAGACATATTTCGAGTAAAGGTAAAAAATGCCACAATTCCAAACAATTTTTTAGCACAGCGTTAATTCACTCAACACCGACACTTTTTTCAGCGATACAAAAGGTCTAGCGTGCTTATTGCTCATATTTAATTTAGATAGCCCACTTCAAAGTGCTGACTAATTTGTTCATGAGTTAATACGGTGATTTACATCAAAAAATAAATACGTTTCACTTTGTTATTTTGACCCTGCACAAAACCTTTAAGGATATCGGTGGGCGTTTGTTTTCTATACTGCGGCTCTGTTGACTACGTTCAACTTGTGCAGATAAAAATTGGCTCAACAAACCTAACGTTAAAATAATCAATAGTTGAGTGAGTTTTTTCATGGTGTTGCCCAGTTGTTCTATTGAATGCTTTAGGTACTTACTTTGGACATTTATGCAGGCAAAAAAAAGCTAGGGTTAACGGGCTTCTAGCTTTAAAAGCACCGCTAATTACTTTGGAATTTGCTTGCGTCAGTAATGTCAGGATAGCTTTTATTGGCTTGAAAAGCGCCATAGAAATTGAAAGGCCTTTACATCTACTCACATAATTTTTCTTGTAACCAAGCTGAAATATCATTTAACTGTTGCATACACACGTTATGTTGCATCGCATATTCATGCCAAGTAGCTTGATAACCGTTACTTTTTAACACTTTAAACGCAGTATTGCCCATAAAGATAGGCACAACATCGTCATGGGTACCATGGGCAACAAAAATCGGCGTATTTTTATTTGCTGAGTGCCCCTCGTCAATGAGTTTTTCTGACTCACTCATATAGCTAGACATAGACATCACACCGGCCAAGGTTTTTTCGTAACGAGTGCCCAGATGCAAGGCAATCACTCCACCTTGAGAAAAACCCGCTAAGACAATTTTATTTGCTGGTATACCTTGAGAAATTTCTTTTTCAATTAGATTGGCGACCAGTTCCGATGATTCTTTTACACCTTGGCTATCTGCCCTGTTATTAAAATCTAAGCTGGTAATATCATACCAAGCACGCATCAACATACCATTATTGATGGTGACAGGACGTGTAGGAGCATGGGGGAAAACAAACCTAATACCTAGTTCATCAGGTAATTTTAGATCAGGTACAATGGGGGCAAAACCATTACCAGAGTCGCCTAAGCCATGGAGCCAGATGACTGTGGCTCTTGCTTTACTTTTAGGATTGACTTCAACATAAGGTAAAGTTTGTTCGCTCATTGACATTATCTCGCTGGGTTATATGGGCTTATTTTTTTAGGGCTATTTTTTGAGAGTAATGGCTTGTTCAGCTTGCTTGGAAACCGCGTTATCTAAAAACGACCAAAACTCTACACCTGTGCGTTCATCTATCCATTGCTCATCTTGAAAGTTAAAATGATGGCCATTAAACTTAGTCGCTACCCATAATTGCTGTAAAGGTGGCTGTTTATTGATGATGATTTTGGTACCGTTCAGAAAAATCATGGTTAATATACTGCTGGCTGACTCATAATCGATATCGACTTCACACTCGTCGAGCATTTCTTCAATGTTAATTAACAAGTCATCACTCATTTGATGATATTGGCTATCTTTCATGTTGCTTCACCTATTTGATAATCTGGCTGTGGAATTTAATGATTGTTTTATTACCAATACACTGCGCCATATTGCATACAATTAGAATATGCTAACATTGCAAATCGATCGCAACATAATAATTAATTATTAAAAGATAAAAAAATGCCTCAAACTCTTGGAAATTTATTTATTTTGGCGGCGCCATCTGGAGCCGGAAAATCTAGCTTAATTAAAGCCCTATTAGAAAGACACCTATCTACAGATGACCATAATAATGCTATGCAAGTATCTGTTTCTCATACCACAAGGGCACCACGCCCCAGAGAAATTGACGGTGTGCATTATCATTTTGTTGACCACACAGAATTCGAATCATTGATTGAGCAAGGTGCTTTTTTCGAACATGCGGAAGTGTTTGGCCATTATTATGGTACTTCTAAGGTCGTCATAGAAAACACTTTGCGACAAGGCATAGATGTTTTCCTGGATATTGATTGGCAAGGAGCAAGGCAGGTCAAAGCACAAATACCCGATACCGCGACCATTTTTGTTGCACCACCTTCAAAAGATGAACTAAAAAGACGTTTAACACAGCGGGGACAAGACTCACCTGAGGTTATTGAGCAACGCATGATCAAAGCTGTTACTGAAATTTCCCATTATCATGAGTTTGATTTTGTGGTTGTGAATGATAATTTTACTGCGGCATTGTCTGAGCTAGACGCGATAGTGACCACTCGCCGTTTACGCAAAGAAAAACAAATTATTCGCCATCAGCAATTATTTAATAATTTATTAGGATCGTAATTGCTATTCATATAAGTATTGATGGATATTATTGCTTTTAAACTGCTGTATTAACCAGTATACTACGCGACCTATTTTTTCATATTACACCCGACGGAGATCATCATGGCCCGCGTAACAGTTGAAGATGCTGTAGATAAAATTGGCAACCGATTTGATTTGGTTTTAGTTGCTGCTCGTCGTGCACGCCAAATTGCTATTGAAGGTAAAGAACCCTTAGTAGAACGTGGCACAGATAAGCCTACAGTAATTGCATTACGGGAAATAGAACTAGGTTTAGTGAATGCTGATACGTTAGAAGCTGAAGGTATTCGCGATCAACAAGCACATGATCAGGCTGAATTTGCTTCTGTAGCAAACATTCTGCAAGAGCAATAAAACGCTCAATTTAAGCGGCTTTTCATCAATCTGATGTTTAGCCGTTGGCTTCCCGCTAAATTCCCCGTATTCTTAGTTTATTATTTATTTTATAAGCGTTTAGTGTGTATCTTTTTGAAGGTTTAAAACAAAAGCTAGAAGCATATCTACCGCCTAATAAGGTGGCTGACACTCAGCGTGCATTTATTGTTGCCAGAGATGCACACAGTGGACAAATGCGTTCAAGTGGTGACCCCTACATTACCCATCCTGTTGCTGTAGCTGGCATCTTAGCTGACATGCGCCTTGACCATGAAACCTTAATGGCGGCTTTACTACATGACGTGATAGAAGATACTCATCACAACAAAGAAGATTTGAGTGAACAGTTTGGTGAAACAGTAGGCGATCTGGTTGAAGGGGTTAGTAAGCTAGAAAAAATTCACTTCAGTAGCACTCAAGAAGCCCAAGCAGAAAATTTTCGTAAAATGATGATGGCCATGGTCCAAGATATTCGTGTCATTCTCATCAAACTGGCCGATCGCACTCATAACATGCGCACCTTGGGTTCATTACGCCCAGATAAACGTCGTCGTATTGCCCGCGAAACATTAGAAATATATGCGCCGATAGCCCACCGCTTAGGTATTCACCAGGTTAAAAATGAGCTAGAAGACTTAGGTTTTCAAGCGATGTACCCAATGCGTCATCGCGCATTAGGCAGCGCTGTGAAACAAGCCCGTGGTAACCGCAAAGAAGTCATCGAAAATACCCGCAAAGAAGTTGAAACACGTTTGGCTGCCGTTAAAATAAATGCCACTGTCACCGGGCGCGAAAAACATCTGTACTCGATTTATCGTAAGATGAAAAATAAAGAATTGATGTTCAACGAAGTCATGGATATTTATGCTTTTCGGGTGGTAGTAGACTCGATAGATCACTGTTATCGGGCATTAGGTGCTATGCATGGCTTATACAAACCTATCGAGAGTCGTTTTAAAGATTATATCGCTATCCCTAGAACTAATGGCTATCAATCATTGCACACATCCTTAATTGGTCCGCACGGTATTCCGGTAGAAATTCAGATCCGTACCAACGACATGGATCATATGGCTGATAAGGGTGTGGCCGCTCACTGGGTCTATAAAGACTCCAAAGACAGCAGTGATACCGCTGCACAAGTCCGTGCCCGGAAATGGATGCAGTCTCTGATTGAGTTACAACATAGCGCCAGTTCTTCTTTTGAATTCATAGAGAATGTGAAAACAGATCTATTTCCAGACGAAATTTATGTTTTTACACCAGATGGTAGGATCATTGAGTTACCTCTTGGCGCAACAGCAGTCGATTTTGCCTATGCGGTACATACTGATGTGGGCAACTCTTGTGTGGGGGTAAAAGTAGAAAGGCGTACATTTTCACTGAGTAAACCATTGGAAAATGGCCAAACAGTTGAAATCATCACCTCTCCCAGAGCCAAACCCAATGCTAATTGGTTAAATTTTGTCGTCAGCGCCAAAGCACGTTCACGTATACGACATTATTTGAAAAATCAACGATTTGAAGAAGCGGAAGTCATGGGTAATCGCTTACTCAGGCATGCTTTAGGCAAAGTGAAACTAGATACACTCTTGCAAGCAGATATTGATCGCGTTGTGCTCGAAACCAAACATAGTAGTTTTGCTGAACTACTGGCAAACATTGGCCTAGGAAATGAACTTAGCGCAATTGTAGCAAGACGATTATTAGGTGAAAATACAGATTTATCTGATAAACAAAGTAAGATTGCGATCCGTGGCACCGAAGGTTTATTGGTTTCCTACTCGCGCTGCTGTCATCCTATCCCTGACGATGAAATTGTTGCCGTATTAAGTCCAGGAAAAGGCATGACTATTCATCAAACTGGTTGCAGTAACATTCGCAAACTCAGTCGAGAAGAGCCTCATCGAGTTTTAGTCATGCAATGGGGAAATGATGTGCACGGTAATTTTCACGCTGCGCTGCGCATTGAGCTAATTAATCATCAAGGTACCTTAGCAACATTAACCAGCACTGTTGCGAGTTGTGGTTCAAATATTGTTGGATTACAAACCGAAGAGAAAGAAAGTAACGTTTATTATATTGATATTGAGCTAACCATTAAAAATCGTCTGCAATTAGCCAACGTTATGCGTAAAATCCGTATCATGCCAGAAGTACAGCGAGTATCCAGGCATAGTCAAGCCAAGCAGAATTAGGGCAACCCTTAATTCAATCACCCATCTACCAATAGAAAAGGTCACTATATATGTCTAAGTCCGTTATTTATACCGACAAGGCCCCACAAGCTATCGGCACTTATAGCCAAGCGATTAAGAGCGGCACCACAGTCTATCTTTCTGGGCAAATTCCCTTAGTACCAGAAACTATGTTAGTCATATCTGAAGATTTTACCGAACAAGCCCATCAAGTATTCAAAAATGTGCAAGCTGTATGCAATGCTGCTGGCGGCACAACCGATCATCTTGCAAAAGTGAATATATTCCTCACCGATTTATCTAATTTTGCTACCGTAAATGAAATCATGAGTCAGTATTTCAAACAGCCTTATCCTGCTAGAGCTGCTGTGCAAGTCAGCGCTTTACCTAAGGGCGTACAAATTGAAATAGACGGTGTGATGGAGCTGCCTGAGTAAATATTTACCTAACATTTATACAGGATTTATAATGTCAGCAGAAGCCTTTATGTCCCCTGAGCGTTATGCTCGGATCAGGGATTTTCTCAGTTTGCGTCAACCTAGTTTAACGTTGTGTTTAGAACAGCTCCACAAACCGCACAATGTCTCTGCCATTGTGCGCAGCTGTGATGCTGTAGGTGTGTATGAAGTGCATGCCGTGTGGGATAAAAAACCAGACATCCGCAAAAGTACGGCTATGGGCAGCGAAAACTGGGTGTATACCAAAGAACATTTATGTATTGAGGACGCGGTAAGCCATTTAAAAACACAAAAAATGCAGGTGCTGGTAACAAACTTATCTGAAAATGCAGTAGATTTTCGTGACATCGACTACACCTTGCCTACTGCCATCATTCTGGGCCAAGAAAAATATGGCGCAACACAAGAAGCCATAGCAGCCGCTGACCAAGATATCATTATTCCTATGGTAGGCATGGTGCAATCACTGAATGTGTCAGTGGCGGCAGCACTTATCTTGTATGAAGCCCAGCGACAAAGGCAATTGGCGGGTATGTATAATGTCCAGCAATTAACAGAAAAAGCCTGCCAAAAGATGCTGTTTGAAGGTGGTTTCCCTAAATTACGAGAAGTATGTGACCGAAAAGGGTTACCTTATCCGCATATCGACACAAACGGCCATATTGACGCAGATAAAATATGGTGGAAAAAAATACAGTTAGCGGATATTAGCATTTAAAAATTATCCTAGGGCTATTTGTTATCGGGTCGATGCCATTCGACTCGCTAAACCTTGCGTAATGTTGTTAAATCTTCGAGTATACTCAACCCTATGAACTTGTTATGACCCGGACCTATATTTGTTAGCTATTGTGACTACACCTTTCTATAAGTATGACTTAACACATCTGGGGTCTTGGTTATGAAAGGTCTAGCCCAAACATCAGTCACTGAATTAAAAGGTGTGGGCGCCAAAGCTGCAGAAAAGCTAGCGAAGCTGGCCATTGTTTCTGTGCAAGACTTGCTGTTTCACTTACCTCATAGATACGAAGACCGCACTCGCATTTATCCAATATCAGATTTACAACCTCACTTACATACCAGTATTCAAGGTGAGGTCATGTCGTGTGATATCCAGTTTGGTCGCAAACGAATGTTAGTTTTGCGGCTCAGCGATGGAACGGGGACTGTCACTTTACGTTTTTTCCATTTTTCAGCCGCGCAAAAAAACAATCTTGAAATAGGCACCACCATTCGCTGTTTTGGTGAAGTCAAAGCGGGTAAATATGGTCTTGAGATCATACACCCAGAATATAAATCGATTAATCTCGATAATCCCCAGGCCATGCAAGAATCACTCACGCCGGTTTATCCTGCCACTGAAGGCATCAAACAAATCACACTACGAAATTTAACTGAGCAAGCACTTAAGTTATTGAACAAAGGCGGGTTAGCGGAACTCTTACCAGAAGGCTTATATCAACAACAAATTTCGTTAGTTGATGCGTTACATCTTGTCCACAGACCCCCCTCCGACGTAACACTGTCATTATT
>CAJQKX010000406.1 GCA_905479025.1 uncultured Paraglaciecola sp. | reverse complement strand
AATCTGACTGTCGCCTATCTCAGAAACTTGTTTTAGAAACCGTCGCTACTGACTGACGGCTGATCGCTCATTGGAGTCAGTCAGCCTATCAGGCAGGTAGATGCCATAAGGAGTCATTCGTAAAATAAAAAAGCGCTAGTACAACTGAAAGCGGACGGGTTTGCTGGCTTCACCCAACAAACATGAAAAAGCCGCTGTGATCAGCGGCTTTGCTTTAGGCTTAGAAAATCAAGTTACCGCTAGTGAGCCGGGATTTCGAGTCACTTTACGTTTGCTACCCAACTTTGCGCCTGCAAACCCTATAATTAGCAAAGCTAACATTGATGGTTCCGGCACAGTCCACACTTCAAATGCTTTATCTCCACCAAGCATATCCCATGGCCCAATGTGAGGATTTGCGCCACCTCCAGCTGTAGTCTGCACGGCATTATCCAAGTATTGCTCTGAGCTATCGTGCCAACCCCACACATCATCACTTACAGATGTACCAAATTGCCCTGCGGCCCAGGCGACATCCAGCCAATATATTTCACCTGCGACTTCATTCCAGGTTCCGTTCCAAAAATCGGGCCCAGTTAATCCTTCCGTTTTGATCCAATATTCATACACATCCTCACCTAAGCTTGTAGTTCCAAAATAATCTTCTTCTACGGTTACTATTGCAGAAAAATAATTAGGATCGTTGCTTGGCGTAGAATAAGGATAAGGTCCACCATTGTTGCAACTAGGATCAGAGGCTGGGCAATCTGTATGCAAACTTATTTCAAACACCACATCCCGCTCCAGCCCCTGGCCCGCGTTCTGGAAGTAGGATCCCCACCAATGAAAACCGGCGATGACTCTCCCGTCAGACTGAAAGTCATCTGCGACAACAGGACCAAAACTACGATGCATCGACAGTGTATCAGTCCCCGTATCCATATCCGGTCCTTGACTCCATTTGGGTTTATAGTGCGGACCTGTAATGGGCGTCGCCTGAACAATCGACACCATAAATAAACACGCTCCCAGCAGAGCTACCGACGAATAACTAACTAATCTGGTTAACTTCATAAACAACCTCCGTTTTGCTAATTTTTATGTGATAACACAATATTAACGTTTGACTGTTAGTACTACTAAATTCACCGACAGAAACTGCACATTATTTGAGTGTAATGTAGAATAAACGTCATTTTTCATAACATTCAAAATATACTTTAGCTCATAGATTAAATTTTTCCTCTTTCTCATATAAAGGAAGGAGCGAAATTCAGACTCTTCTCACGTATTACTCCGCTATTTTCAAAAAATTAAAAACAAGCGCTTCCCGCTGTTGTGCAAACCAGCTCTGAATATTGCTTATTATGATGAACGGCTTTATTCAAACAGACTTATCTGAGGCGGTGCTCGACTTTGTGGGAGTAATAGCTCGACGACATCGTCATTCTTTGTATTCAGGTGGTTGAGTATCTTTTGGATCACCAATGGATATTCAATGATTGGAATAACTGGTGCTGACCGTCTGTTGATCGCTCATTGCCGTCAGCTATGTATGATTAATCGGATGATGATTTTTCGCTCAATATAGCCTAGTAGTTCGAATTCTCTAACGTCAGCTATAGGTCGATTTTTGCCAATCTGCTAACGACAAAAATTCCGACATAGCAGACATACGAACGAAGCATTATATTGCTGCTAAACCCCTCAACATCAACTTCCTCTATCCGTCGTCCATGTCCCAATTGCAGACAGTCGCGGTCATAGTGATTCAGGAGTAAGAAGCCTAAGTTTTAGCAAATTAGGATGGCTGCAACTGCTGTAGGGCACTTTTGAGTGGGTAACGAACCTTGCTCTTCAATAGGAGCAATGGTTTGCAAGGTAAAGACCTTTCGTCTTTGCTGTTTGCCTGTAGCTCCACTGACATTGCTGTCACTAGTCGCTTAAGCTATTACCAATTACGCAGCCAAATGCATCATGAACAATTTAACGTTGTTCTTGACTCCGATAGTTTGACTCAATCGCTATTTGTGCTAGTTTCAACGCTGCACTGTAGTGGTGTCATACATGTCGGCGACTATTTTCACATTAAGGAGGATAACTGAAATGGGATTAGGCACGAGTTGGCCTGTTGCAAATGGAGGTTCGCATCATGTTTCGTTGCGCCAGACTCTGCTGTACGCTCTTCTTGTTGGTTTCGCTTTTTATCTTGGGTGTAAACTTGGGGTAGCGTTAGCTACTCCAACGGATAAGATCGCTACGTTTTTTCCAGCCAATGCAATCGTTTTGGCGGCATTGCTTTTAACAGATCAGCGTCGCTGGTGGGCATATCTTCTGGTCATGGTGCTTGCAGACATCACTCTCTCTATGGAATACGACTTGTTAGCACATCGAGTGGTTCTTTTCTCTATCGCTAATTTTCTTGAAGCCCTAGTCGCAGCGGTTAGCTTGAGATATCTTCTTGCAAGCCCAATAAAATTCGAACAAATCTCTGAGATGTTGCGATTCTTCTTAGTTGTGCTTGTGAGTGGGTCATTTGCTGCTTGTGTTGCCAGTGCCGTAACCTTCTTTGAGGCACCCGAGTTGAGTTACTGGTCTTTCTGGCGAGCGTGGTTTCTAAGTGACACAATTGGTCTACTCATAGTAACTCCTTTGATTATACTTGGGTTCCAAGCCAGACTTAGCTGGCTCAAGTCTGTCAAGTTCAACCGCACACTAGAGGCACTGGGATTAGCCTTGTGTCTATTTATAGTAAGCTACTATGCTTTAGGGGCAGAGGCAGGCGTTACGGATAATTTCCCAGCTTTACTCTACGCCCCTCTACCGTTTCTTCTTTGGGCGGCAATCCGTTTCAACGGTATTGGTGTTCACCTTGCCATCTTGGTGATAACAATTTTTTCTGTCGGCACTGCCGCCAACGGCTTAGGTCCATTTACCTCTAGTTCGCCTATAGAAAATGTGTTGTCTGTCCAGTTTTATCTGATCGCTACGGCAGTTCCAATTATGCTACTTTCAGCAGTTCTCTCGCAGCATAGGCTGACTGTGCAAGAAAAGAATAATGCAATCGAAGAGAAAGATAAACAGGCAGCTGAGTTAGTTATTGCCAACGAAGAGAAAGATAAACGAGCAGCTGGGTTAGTCATCGCCAATAAAGAGCTTAGCATCGCCGCCACAGTTTTCGAATCCCAAGAAGGTCTGATGGTGACTGATGCCAGTAATGTCATTGTTAGGGTGAACCGCGCCTTTACTCACATTACAGGTTATAGCGCAGAAGATGCAGTCGGTCAGACTCCTCGTCTACTTAGCTCAGGCATGCAAAGTAAAAAGTTCTACGCCACCATGTGGGATAGCATCAACAGAACTGGTATGTGGGAAGGCGAAATCTTGAATAGGCGTAAAAATGGCGAAGTCTATCCAGAATATCTCTACATTACAGCAGTTAAAAATGCTAAAGGAACTGTCACCAACTACGTAGGATCAAGCACTGATATTACCTCTATTAAATCTGCAGCAGATGAAATAGAGAGACTGGCTTTCTATGACCAACTCACACAGTTGCCAAACCGCCGTCTTTTTCTTGACAGGCTCAATCAAGCTTTAGCAGTCAGTGCCCATAGTGGTAAACGAGGCGCACTACTGTTTCTCGACTTGGACCAGTTCAAGAACCTGAATGACACTCAGGGACATGATGTTGGTGATTTGCTGTTGCAACACGTTGCAGGGCGCCTAACTGCATGTCTTCGGGAAGGCGATACCGTGTCCCGTTTTGGGGGGGATGAGTTTGTCGTGCTATTGGAAAACCTGAGCGAAGATGCCATTAAAGCGGCAGCTCAAACTAAAGATATTGCTACAAAAATCAACATCTCACTCAACCAACCTTATCAACTTGACGAACACGGTTGCCTTAGTACCGCTAGCATAGGCGCTACATTGTTCATTGGCCATGAACTGATGGCGGAGGAATTGTTAAAACAGGCAGATATTGCCATGTATCAATCCAAGGCCCAAGGCGGCAATACCCTTCGTTTTTTTGACCCAATGATGCAAGAGGTTATCATTGCCCGTGTAAAACTTGAAAATGAGCTACGGGAAGGCATTGAACAACAGCAATTCCAATTACACTATCAAATGCAAGTGGACAGCACCGGTCAACCTATAGGTGCAGAGGGCTTAATTAGGTGGCAGCATCCAGAGCTTGGCATCATTCTCCCACGGCACTTTATTCCGTTGGCAGAAGACAGAAGATTGATTCTGCCCATTGGGCAATGGGTGCTAGATACGGCTTGCGCTCAACTCAAGGCATGGCAGCAATCCCCTCTCACCAGTGATATCGTACTTGCAGTCAATGTGAGTGCTAAGCAATTACATCAAGTGGACTTTGTGGAGCAAGTGCTGGCAACCATACAGCGCCACGGCGCTAACCCAGTGCGACTCAAACTAGAGCTTACAGAGAGCATGTTGCTTGATAACATCAACGACATCATCGCAAAAATGAATGCACTAAACAAGATAGGCATTAATTTCGCACTAGATGACTTTGGTACCGGCTATTCATCTTTGCAATATCTAAAAATACTACCGCTAGCGCAATTGAAAATAGACCAGTCATTTGTACATGATATTGCCACCGACAGCAATGACAGAAAGATAGTGCGCACCATTATTACTATGGCATCCAGTCTGGGTATAGAGGTCCTCGCTGAGGGGGTGGAGACCCCTGAACAACGTCAATTTCTGCTGGATAACGGCTGCTTGCAGTATCAAGGTTATTTATTTAGCAAGCCGGTCACGATTGAAGAATTTGAGGCTAATTTGAAAAAGGCTGATGCAAATCTCGGCAGTTGATAGGCAGAGTAAAAATAGAATAAACGTTATTTTTCACAGAATCTAAAATATAGTTACCCCGATATTTTCTATATCGACCTCTTTTTCATATATTGAATTCAACTAATAAGTGCAATCAACTGCCTGCCGCTCAATGTCCGTTCAAATTATCAGGGTCAGCAAATTACAAATTATCAGGGTCAGAGTCAATTTCAAATTATCAGGGTCAGAGTCAATTTAAATGGCTCAGCCCTAAAATCATTAGAGCAACCATCCTAAATAATGGCTAAGCCATTAAAACACCCTGTCGGCAAAGCCGATGCTTTTGACCTTCCCTCGACTCAAGGCTCGCTGATTATTGTGTGAATTCAGTAGGGCAATTAGCAGGGATGCTAATTGAGTTTGCCATTGCCGGGAACAAGTGCAAACGACCTGCTTAATTCGCAAAATAATCGGATGAAGAGTATTGCCCTCGAGCGGCACTTTTTGCTTACTTTTTGCTGCTGTAGGCAAAAAGTAAGTCATTCAGCAAGGATGCTGTGTGAAAAAAGCCATGGAGGGCGGTAAGCGCCAGCGCATGCTTTAATTCTGTATAAAAATTCAAAAGCACTCTTCGCGCCATCGTCCCGCGCGGCGTCCGCTGATGATTTTGTCTCGAATCCCTTCGAACCAGATACTCTTTTTCAACAGCAAAAAAGAGTATCCAGAAAATGCCGCTCGCTACTAAAGTTCTTAACCGCAAAAAATGACTTATTCTTGGGTCGTTACGAATGTATCCCTTCAAGCTCCACTCAAATGACTTCACCGCGCGGCGTC
>CAJQKX010000405.1 GCA_905479025.1 uncultured Paraglaciecola sp. | reverse complement strand
GCTAACACCACATAATGGGTAGTTACCTCATCACCAAACACATAATCATCATAAAAATGCTCATACACGCCATTAAAACTAGCGTCGGTTAGGTCAACATAAATGCCAAGCTCGTCTTTTACCAAGCGAGTAAAAGCAATATGCATTGGCTCATCTTTTAGGATGCGACCGCCGGGCACAAACCAAAAACCCTGCGCTGGTTTATTATTACGATAACCGAGCAAATATTCCCCTGACTTATTACGAACAATTAAATCAATTGATACTAAGGGTGTAGAGGCAATAACAGTCTGAAAAGTGCTTTTTTCTAAAAACATAAAAACCCTACAATATCAGCCCTAAATTCCTTAGCAATTAACCACGGAAAGAGTCTTGATTAACCAAAAACCACTGGTAAGTCGTCGCTAAACCAGATTCTAATTCAATGCTCGCTTTCCAACCTAAATCAGCTAACCGAGAAACATCCATCAACTTACGGGGAGCGCCATCAGGTTTCGTCGTATCGAAAACAATCTCACCTTGATAACTAACAACCTTTGCCACTGTCTCAACCAGTTCGCGAATAGTGCAATCAATACCAGTTCCGACGTTAATATGACTTAACATAGGTTGAGTGTTAGCGTGGTAAGTCTCTACATCGAGATTCATAACATAAATACTCGCTGCGGCCATATCATCAACATGCAAGAATTCACGCATAGGCTTACCTGTTCCCCAAGCGATTACCTCGGCTTGGTTTGCCAATTTTGCTTCATGAAAACGGCGAATAAGCGCCGGTATCACATGAGAATTTTGTGGATGAAAATTATCATTTTCACCGTATAAATTGGTTGGCATCACCGAGCGATAATTACGC
This sequence comes from uncultured Paraglaciecola sp., assembly GCA_905479025.1. The sequence continues at coordinate 16,722 of CAJQKX010000405.1, read as the reverse complement.
CCATACTGACGATTATAAGACTCACACATTTTAATACCGGCAATTTTAGCTATGGCATAGGGTTCATTGGTTTCTTCCAATGTGCCGGTTAATAAAGCCGTTTCAGTCATTGGCTGTTGTGCAAGTTTAGGATAAATACAAGAAGACCCTAAAAACAGTAAGTCTTGGATATCATTTAAATGCGCAGCATGAATGATATTATTCTGGATAGTAAGATTTTCGTAGATAAACTCAGCTGGGTAAGTATTATTAGCAATAATTCCGCCTACTTTTGCTGCCGCTAAATAAACCTGACTAATATTTTGCGATTCGAAGAAATGGGTAACATCAGCTTGAGACAGCAGGTTCAACTCATCACGAGTACGGGTAACAATTTCAAAACCACCTGATTCCTCAAGTTGGCGAACAATTGCAGATCCAACCATACCGCGGTGGCCAGCGACAAAAACACGCGTTTTTTTATCTTTATTTAACACTTTAGATTCCTTGAAATGGAGTTAGGAAAAGGTGCAAGGGCAATACTAACAATGTAAAAGAAGGTCCACGAGCTTTCAGTACCTGATAGCCTTACCCTATATCTTTTACTTATCATTAAACCTTTAACATCGCACCTTCAACCTAGCACTATACGATTAACCTTGTTTTTCAATAGATACAGCAACCTTATGGCCATACGCTTTAAGCAGGGCATGTTGCTTGGCTTTATCTAAATCGTTAGCCACCATTTCAGCACACATTTCTTCAACTGTGATTTGTGGAACCCAACCTAACTTTTCTTTCGCTTTTGTTGGGTCACCTAATAGGGTTTCAACTTCTGCAGGTCGGAAATAACGTGGATCGACTTTAACAATCACATCACCAACACTTACCTCTGGCGCATTATCACCAGTAATTGATTTAACTGTGCCGATTTCATCAAGGCCTTCACCCGTGAATTCTAGCTCAATACCGGCCTCTTTAGCCGACAAGGACACAAACTCACGTACCGATATTTGCTTGCCCGTAGCGATAACAAAATCATCAGCCGTCTCTTGTTGTAGCATCATCCACTGCATACGAACATAATCTTTTGCATGACCCCAATCACGAAGAGCATCCATATTACCCAAATACAAACACTGCTCTAATCCCTGTGAAATATTTGATATAGCACGGGTGATTTTACGCGTTACGAAAGTTTCACCACGACGTGGTGACTCATGGTTAAACAAAATACCATTACAGGCATACATACCATAAGATTCACGGTAGTTAACCACTATCCAGTAAGCATACATTTTAGCAACGGCATACGGTGAACGGGGATGAAACGGCGTGGTTTCTTTTTGTGGGATCTCTTGCACTTCACCATACAGCTCTGAAGTCGACGCCTGGTAAAATTTAGTTTTCTTTTCCATACCCAAGAAGCGAATTGCCTCTAATAACCGCAAAGTACCCATAGCGTCTACATCTGCAGTATATTCAGGGCATTCAAAAGAAACCGCTACATGAGACTGTGCACCTAAGTTATACACTTCATCAGGCTGAACATCTTTAATAATACGCGTTAAATTAGACGAATCAGTTAAGTCACCATAGTGTAAAAAGAAACTCGGGTTTGCTTCATGGCTGTCTTGATAAATATGATCAACACGCTCTGTATTTAATGACGATGCACGGCGTTTAATACCGTGTACTTCGTAACCTTTCTCTAATAACAGTTCGGCTAAGTACGAACCGTCTTGGCCAGTGACGCCTGTAATTAAAGCCACTTTTTTACTCATGGTAAATCCTTAATTTTATTGTGGGTAATTAAAAGTATTATTAAGCAATATACCTAATACTTAATGTTAATTTTTCCTCTTTATTTCAAAAAAGTGAAATAGTGCTTCATTAGCTGCTTGAAGAAATAGTAAATGAAGCGAGGATTTTGAATTAAATATCGCCTCCATAAACGAGATGGTTCGCTGCACAATCTAAACAGCCATTCGAAACCAATCTTTTGCATCCACTTTGGTGCATATTGCTTACTGCCAGCAACAAAGTCAAAAGCCGCACCAACACCAAGCATGACCGAATTAACCTTGTTTCGATGTTCAGACATCCAACGTTCTTGCTTAGGACAACCAATACCAACAAACAATATATCAACTTTTGCATTATTGATGTCACCAATTACGGTTTCATCTTCCTCTTTAGTTAATGGACGAAACGGTGGCGAATAGCTGTAACTAATTTGAATGTCTGGATATCTTTGTTTTAAATTAGTAACAACTTGCGCTAAAAGTAAGTCAGAACTACCACCATAAAGACCAATATTCAGATTTTTACTGCCTGAAGATTCGCAAATAGTATTCATGATATCTTCACCACGAACTTGCTCTGCATATTTATGACCCAATAACTTTTGGGCCCAAGAGATTGCGCGGCCGTCAGGGATCACTAAAACAGCAGAATTTACTACAGATCTAAAAGATTTAGAGTCAAAGGTTTCCATACACATATGCACATTGGAGACACATACATAACCACCAGCGTTCTCTAGCGCTAATTTTTGAATAGCCTCAAAAGTACTAATTAAATTTACAACACCTACATTCATGCTAATTACTTTACAGCTATCATTCATTAGTCTTTAGTCTTTAGTTGTTGATTGGAATTACTGTTATTATGCAATATTGAGTATATAGTGCAATTTTTTCAAAGCATTTAATATATGCATTTAGCTTTGCACTCAATGAAACCTACAAAGTTTGTTCTCTATGTTTTGACAACTAACTTGTGCTACATTTTTATGAGTTAAATGTTTTTATGCCCAAGATACTGCGACCATCTGGTATCACCAAGTCAGCATTATTGACAACATTCATCACAGTCAAAGGTTTCCATGCACATACGTGCATTAGAGACACAAGCGTAGGCACCTTTTTGTAATGCCACTAAGTCTTCGACTGCCGCTAAGCTGGTTTCAATAGTAACTAGATCGACACTCAGCTTGATAACACTATCATTTATTTACATCATCGATTGCTTGTTGATAGGTATTAATTAACATTTCATAGTTTTTTTCTGGCGTGTATTTGGCTAGGTACTCTGCACGTGCATTGACCCCCATTCCATAGACGGTAACGGGATTATCAATCATCAATTGAATTTTAGTGGTCAAATCACTTGAATTACCTGCTTCGAAGTACAAACCAGTCGTACCATCAACAATAATTTCTTCCATACTCCCTAATTTAGAAACTAGGGCTGGTGTGCCGCAGGCGAAGGCTTCGACTAGCACCATAGGAAAGCCTTCATACCAAGTAGAAGGCATGATTATAAAAGACGCATTTTGCACCAGTTCTAATACATCCTTTTTTTCTTTTCGCCCTAAAAATTCAACATTGCCATTGGCGTTTTCTTCTACAAAGTCATTTAATGGGCCATCACCAATAACTTTTAAAGTAAAATCAACTTTTTTAAAAGCATCAAATAAAATATCTATGCCCTTTTCTTCACTTAATCGGCCTACAAAAAGGGCGTAACCACCTTTTTTATCAAGACTTGAAACGCCATTAAAAGGATCTTCAATAAAGTTTGGTTTTACTACAAATTTATCTGCGGGCCACCCAGCCTCTATATACTTTTGCCGGGAGAACTCAGTAAGTGCAATAAACCTGTCAATTTTTGTTTGCCATGTGCCTATTTTTTTATGCAGCTCAACCATGCAAGCTAAACTCAGGCTTCCAATAAACGAGTCACGATACACTCTCTTAGAAACAGTCCACCAAGATGAATGTTTAATACTAGTTTCATTTAACTTCCCATCATGCATTAAAAGTGCGGTAGGACAAACAGCCCGGTAATTATGCAAAGTATGAACAACGGGTATCTTTAGTTTATTGCATGCATAGAATATTGAGGGCGATAAAAGTGGGAAATAATTATGAACATGAACCACATCAGGCATTATCGTTAGCAATAATTTTTTCATTACGTTATAACTTGAAAATGAAAAAGGCACACTTAATAAGGTAATAAACTTGTCAAAAAATGAAACTATTGATTCATTATTAGCCGTATGCAAAGTAACTTCGTTTCCATTGCTTATTAATAACTCAACTTCATTTTTTAATACTGTATCTTCACCACCAACTATTTGGTATTTATTGTGTATAACTAAAATTTTCATACTATGTTCTTATCAAAATTTAAAGCGCTTAGGATCCCATTGGCATAATTTTCAGCCATATTTTCAATAGTGTATTGTGTACTAGCAGCTTTACAGCCCTCGAGTAATTTAACGTAATCCGCACTATTCGTAAGAAGATGCGAAACCACTTTGGCATACTGTGAAGGTTGATGTTGTGTAACAGCACCATTTGTACCATTTAATAAATAAGCAAATTCTGGACTGTGAATCGGTATATCAGTTGTAACCATAGGTGTCCCTAATACAAAACTATCAAGCACAGCTAGGCCAGCAAGACCAGGCATAAGCAATAATTTACTTATACAGAAATAGGGCACTCGATCATTTCCGGTTAATGCGCCCAAATAATGAACATAATCATTTTTATCAGCAAATTCTTTTACTAATAAACTGTCAGGACCATCCCCGATAAAGATAATATGGAACTCAGGTATTTTAATTTTGATTTTTTTACAAGCATCAATTAAAAAATGTATCTTTTTTTCTGCATACATTCCGCCACAATATATAGCAATGTTGTCATTATCATTACCAATACCAAGTTCAAGTTTGATATGTTCAAATTCTTGTTCATTTAATTTTTCTTTAGCTATCCTTAGTTCTGTAGTGTCTATACTATTTTGAACATCGGTAATTTTTTTTTGGTCATAACCAAGCATTTCAACTAAGTGAACACTTTTAGCTGTATATCCAAACCACCAGTCAACATTAACAGCAATAAATCGCTTAAACCTTTCTCTTAAACCTGTTTCATTTTGATTTTGAAAGTTTTTACCGTGCCCCCAAAAAGCCACTTTTAAATTAAATGGTTTCCTAAGTAATAATAAAAGGTAATTAACTAGCAGCCGATTAGCTTGTTCAACAACAACCAGGTCTACATCCTTAACAAATTGATATACGGGTTGCCACACCACCTCTTTATCTTTAAATCTAAAATATTTATTTTTAACACGAATTGTCCATGCATTTTTTATATCAACACTTTTAGGCACTGTTCCACTAAGCTCTTGTCCGTAAACAACTTTTAATTCAATGCCTTTAACACTCAACTTTTCAGAAAGTGCGTCAAAAAAGGGGATTCGATAATGAGGTACAATGCGTTGAACTATGACTACTTTTTTCATATAAATAATATACCGTTATATGTTTACTTACTGTAATAAATATCAAAAAAAACTGACCAAATTTCTTATTTTATAAACCTGTTAATCCTATTATTGAAACGTATAGGTAATTTTCTTAATTGAATTAAAACCCAATTATAAAAATCTAACCAATTACAAAACCTGAATGAAAATAAAAGCATATTATGTCTAACTCTGCTTAGTTTTCTAAATTCATTTTTATTAAGGTCTAAAATCTTCTTGAGCGCAAAGGGGTAAAATGGCACGCCATGAAAAGAAGATTTAATTTCGATAATGGTTATATTGTTGTTCCCCCTAGCGAGGCAATGATGATGAGCATCTTGCTTAGAAAAGCAGGGGTTAAAATATACAACAGTACTATTATCTAACTCATCAAGCTTTAAATAACGTTCATCTCTAGATTTAAAAAGAAGTTCATTCGCATTCTGACGTTTTTTTCATCGGTCAAATCAAATTGACCTGATAGTGAAATAATCAAATCTACATTACATAAATTGCCCAATAAAACAGCTGCATATCCACCGGCACTTGAGCCTATAAATGTAGTTTTAAAACCCTTTATCTAGGGATTAGACAATATGAGATTTTCTTGCATTAAAGTAAGTAAATCACAACTATTTACAATTGGAGGCAAAGATTGCCAAATGAGATCAACATCTCTCATTGTCAAAAATCTATTTTTTATTTTATTTGCCCAAGGTATAGATGCTTCATCTTTCCTTTTAGATTCTGAGGGAGACGCACCACCATGAACTAAATAAAGGTGTATATTTTTTCCTGCCAAGTAGGTTCTAATATTTTCGAATAACTCAACTCGGTAATGTAATAACCTATGTTGTACTATAGTAACTTCCTTCACTTATTTTTTCCTATCATTATATTATTCAACTTCGGTCTTCTACCTCTTATTTAGCATTTAAAAAACACAATATTTAATAAATAGAAATAGCACTATTAGTAATAAGCGAATGGATTATTTATATTTTCTTACCCCGTAAGAAAGCCCATAAATACGGATATTTACCTCTTAGAAAAGCTTTAAACCATAATAATGGCCACAGTAGCCCACCGTGCTGTCGCACGAAATATTTCCACTCATCTATAGGTGGCAATTGGCTAATATTGTTCATTTTTTTTAATCTTTCAGAAACAGTTAGAGTGTTATCTTTAACCCCGCCTTTCTCTGAATTGGTTTCACATTCACCATAAATACCCGGAGCCACCCAGCAAGTTAATCCTGACTTTTGTAATCGCAAACCATAATCAAAATCTCCCATACTGTGAGTAAATGCATTAGATAATATACCTATTTTTTTTACTGAATCGGCAGGGATTAAAGTAAAATTACCGTTAATAAAATTACATTTAACAGAAGAATCACATGGGTGAATTACATCTCCAAAGCTAAGGGGGTTAAATTTACTATTACAAAGACGCCCACCATAAGTCGGCACTTTCGATATTGGATCCACCATCGTACCTATAATGGCACCCACATTTTCATTATTAGCAACAAGCTGTTGACTTGCCTCTAATATTTTAGAAATAGCATATGTATAAATAAGAGAATCATCGTTTATCCATAGATAAAAATCATAATCTCCCTTTAACGCCGTATTCCAAGCAAGGCGCATTCCACCATTCCAAAATAGATTACCATCACCAGATATTAATTTTACATTTTCGAAACGGTCCTTTACAGCCGCCCCAGTTCCATCAGTACATCCATCATCAACTAAAAAGATGTCAACTGATAAATCGTCAACTTCTTGTTTGTAAAGCATTTCAAGACAAATTAAAGTTAACTCTTTCCTATTAAAGCAAGTTAATAAAACTGCAATTTTATTATTCATTAAAACAAAACTCTCATGCTAAGAAATTAATTAACCTCGTTTTTTAGGAGTCAAAAAATCTATAAAGCTATATAAAATGAATATATATATACATGTTATTAACATGCCAAAAAATAAAGTTGATTGCCCCATTACAGCCAAAAATACACATCCAAAAACAAATAGTTTAAAAATTAATGTTTCAATAGTAGTTGCCCTGCAAATATCACCGCAAATTTTAGAAGTAAACAACCCTAAAATAAAAACAGGTAAAATTGCATATACACCAAACTCAAACCAGAGTTCACTGAACATTCCAGTACGAATACCTAAATCAATATCAAATAGATTCATCCAACTTCGGGCACTATCCATAGCGACTAAGGCGTTTTTGTCGAAACCAAATATAGATAGTATATTCCCATTAATAAAAGCACCTAAACTACTCGACACCCATGAATAACCAGGGATTGTACCAGGTTCATAATACGTAACCGTCCAAATAAAGTCTCGGAATTCAGCCCCCGTACTATATAAAAGAATTTCTACACTTTTCATTGAAGTACTAATATCACCACTTCTTAAATTTGCTATTCCTGTATAACAAAGAAATATGCAAGAAATGAAAAATATAGATCTTTTTTTAATATAATCTAAGCCATATAATTTATGTAGATAAATAAAAATAGACAATGCAGAACACAAAAAGATAACCCTTTTTCCATCAAAAAGAGATATCATCAAAAAAACCAGTGTTAGAATAGAAAAAAATACCGCTATAAACTTGTCCTTACCATCAAAATACGTTGAGTAATATACAGATAATATTATGGAAAAAACCATAACTGATTTATAACTATATAGTTTCCCATAATTTGCACTGTACATAGAGTCAATTATCGAGCCACCAGATAATATCGGTATATAGCCTAGCACTAGGTAAGACTCAATCATCATAATCAAAGGAAAAACTAGAATTATGATACTCCATATCGAGTTTGGTTTAACGGTCAAATCAAGTGGTGGTGTAATTGTTTTTTTATCGAAAACGAATATACCAAGTAAGAAACACATTAATAAAGAAGTATAGATTAAGCACGCCGTTTCTAATTTAAGATCTAAATTTGCAAACAAAATACTCCATACTGCTGCATTTGCTATCCCTAAGAGCATCCACCACAGCCAAAAATAACCAATAATACGAGAATAAATATTATGGATAGCACTAAGTAAGTAAAAACATCCGATTAATATAGCAATTAAAAAAATACTTATATTAACCTCTCTTCCATAAGCAACTTCACTGTATTGGAAAGAAAAATACAAAAGCGCAAAATAAATAATAGCATGTGCAAGATTTAGCAGATAAAGTTTGAAAGTGTCCAAAGATATTTTCATAAGGTTATATTTCTTTTAATACGACAGCAGGTATACCACCAGCAACTACATTACAAGGTATATCTTTTACTACCACTGAGTTTGCCGCAATTACCGTACCTTTGCCGATTGCAACCCCTTTCATAACAACAACATTCATCCCAAGCCATACATCATTTTCAATACGTACGGACCCAACTTCACCTTTATGATTGAGCACACGTAATTTTGCATCTAAAGGATGTCTATCACTGTCACAAATCGTCACGTTAGCTCCACAAAAAACTCTATTTCCTATTATGATAGATTTATCTGCATTTATCACCGTGCCACTAAAAGCACAGTCATTTCCTATAAATAATTGTGCATTTTTCCCAGCTGAAATATAACACTTTTGTTTAAGACCAATTGTATTAGAAAAAAAAGAAGATCTAAATGTACAGTTAATCCCTATTTTAACTTTTGACGATGGATGGAAACACAAATAAGTTTTTCCAAAAAAAGATTGTTGCCCTTTTAACCTGATCCCCCAGAAAACAAAATTTAATTTCATAAATCTAGTTGAAAAAAAGCACTTCAATTTGGAGCTATATAAATTCAGACCATAACGGACTGTTCTAATTGAATATATCACTCTATTTGACATCATTTATTTGATTACCTAGAAGTATATTTCTGATCTCGAATTTCATTGCAATTAATCGCGTTAGTTCACCTATAAGAATCATTAGTAACAAATTTTCAATAAGTGAAATCGTATTGGAAAACTGCATGCCACAAATAACAGCTGTTATAGGTAGTACCAAACCATAAATTGCCTGGCCTTTGAATTCACCCAAACCATTAAGAAACATGCTACCAATTCGAATACCAGCAAGTAAAACCATCCAAATACTGCAAACGAGAATGAGTTCAAATTCAGGTATAACCGCTTTGTTTTGTGACCAAATAAGTACAATCTGTTGCCCAAAAAACAACATTAAAATAAAAAATGGAATTACTATTAAAGCAGACAAATAAGTTGATTTTTTTAGGGTCGACTTAATCCACACCCAATCACCTCTTTGCTTTGCTTCACCGTAAGCAGGCCATAAGGGACCAAGAGCAACTGTTAACATCATGGAAACAATTCCAAATAACCTTTGAGCTAGTGCGAATGGTACAATTGCTGCGGCACCAAATTGGGCTGTTAAAACTAACAAGGGGCCTGTACTCATTACCGAAGCTCCAAATTGCGCACTCATTGCAAGACAACCAATCTTGAAAATTTCTTTAATATATCGAAGTTTAACCTTTGATATATTAGGTCTTAACCAAGGCCGTTTAATTAAAAGCATTATTCCCCCAACAAATAAAAATAAAAAAGGGCACCCCATAAAAAAAACTGTAAGAAAAGGTAATGAAAGTTCAAAATATACGCATAGATAAACGCTTAGCAGACTAAACACCCTACCAAAAGCTAATAGCAAGTTAGAATATAAACCATCTTGATACGATTCAAAAACCCTTTGAAAAACTGTTGAAAAAAGACCAAAAGAAAATGTATAAATAAGATATTGAGTTGTTGCTATAAGTATTTGATTATTATTTTCTGCTACAGGAATTATATTCGAAACGCCTACATTTGGGATGACTAAATATCCTACCAAAATCAATATTAAAGCAATCAATATTATTAAAGCTAATGTTGATGATATCAAAAAAGATGGTTCACTCTTTTCATTTTTACCATGACATTGGGTCAACTTTGTTTGCAAACCTATACTTAAGCCTAAATCTGAAAATGACAAAAATGCAATAAAGCCAGTGAGCGCCATCCATATTCCAAACTGCTCGACACCTAAATATGGTAAGGTTACCGGGACAGTCAGCAAACCTGTAAAGATGTTAGAAAATCTTGCTGCCATTGCAGCCAAAGCAGAGTGCGCTATTCTTCTAGTTCGTTCTCTGGTACGGCCATCCGGTGTATTTGTATTATGTGCTTCAGAAAAAACTGTATTTTTTAAATTTTTGATGTATGCCATAGGGCTATGTCTTTCATTTTTCATTACAACACCCCGTTATTTTGAATTTATTTTTTACTTGCTGCGACGATACGGCTTCCCACTAAATAGTGTATTCTAAAGCATTCACCTATCTGCTTCATCGTGCAACCGCCCGATTGACAGGCTTTTATTATTGCCTCGTTGCGGTTTGATGACTGCTGTTGGTGCTCATCTAACGTTAATGGCGTAACGCTTCGTTGATTAAAGGGAATTACAGAGACATCCCCTTCGAGAAATTTTTGCATTAACTGATGTTTTTCTACAAATGCATTGTCACCTAAAAACACTTGATGATGTAAATCATCCCAAATTGTTTTGTTTACACCTTGTTCAACAAAGTGAACATACAATTCAATGGCTTCAGAGCGTTTTTTAGCAAAAAGACTTAATAAAGCATCGGTTGCTAACCAGTTAGGGGATGCTTATTTTACGACCATATTGTGCCAGCTGCTCCACTGCCATACATCGGGTGTATCAACTATTTTCGCGCGAATCGGATTTAAAACGATGTATGGGCATAGCTCAAGTAAATAAAACTCTTTATCTACTAAGATGGCTTGCATTTCCTTTAAACAGCCACCTTGAAAAAGATGCCCGACTCGATGATGCTTTCTGTTCACTGATTGGGTGAAAACACCGTTGCTCTTTTTAAGGTAATGGGCCGCATGCCTTTACTCAGGTTGCCATCGGGTGTTTCTAGCAGCAAGTGATACTGATTATACATTAAACAATAGGCATGTATCACCCATTGGAACTGTTCACAAACATCGTTTAATGACGTAAGAAACAGCTCAAAATCGCTTTCTTCAAGATAGATTTTTTTCTGCCATTACCATGAAAGGTTATATGGTAAAGGGCACCTGCGAATTCTATTCGTAATGGCCGGCTCATATTTTTTCCCTGTTTGTTTACTGCTGGTTATACAAAAATAGACTAGAAAGAAAACCACCGGGTCATGTCCAGTAAAACTGACTACTAAAGAGTACACGGAGGCACTAAGCTCTAAGCGCTTTACAAAGGTGAACCTTGTATTTTTTGCATATAACTAAGGTTGGCTAAAAAAAGATGCGCTGAGCTTGACTGTACATATTATTCGATAATGACTTCTGGCGTTCTGCCTCTGCCCACAGCTCTTTAAGTTATTTGCGTAAACTCCCACGCTATACCTTGCTCCTGTCACAGTCGTCGCTTCTCGTCAAAACACTTCGATGATGAGGGCATGTTATGACTTTTTTTTATGCTGATTTAGGATGGCCGTAATACCGATTAATGCAATAACGCTGAACTACCTTACTGTTAATGGTTAAATGCAGCTTGCTCCTTGGGTTGGCCAGCACTATTAATCAAAACCCTCGTATCAATCTGTATTGAACCACCAATACGCTGTAAGTTCTTTGTAAATCGCCCTTTCATTCAGTTTTAAGGCTACTTAGGCACGCTTCCGCCCATTGGTTTGGCTCCAAAAGGCATCACTTACTCTTTATTTATTTCCCTACAACCGCAGCTGACTTTTACTGGAAGTTAGCCAAGTGTTGCATTAATTAAGACCAAAAGCGTTATGAAATATTTACAACACCTGTACTACATTTTTATTATACTGCCTATATTTGAAGGCTATTAGTATGCGTCTTCACTTTAACTATCTGGTGATCCCCTACAGATATAACTATCCCACATAACTGATAGTGCGGTTTTATGCAAAAAACACCACAGAAAACATAGGAGTGAAAAAAAACCGTTAATTGCATATACCGTGCGCCATACCAAATATATCAATTTACTGCTTAGTCATCCGCGCCAAACAGATCACGTGTATAAACTTTACCCGCAACATCAGAAAGTTCATCCGACATACGATTCGACACAATTACATCAGAGATTGCTTTAAATTCATCAAGGCCAGTTATTACCTGTGAATTGAAGAACTCAGTCTGGGCAAGAACCGGTTCATAAACTACCACTTCAATACCTTTGGCTTTCAGCCTTTTCATGATTCCCTGAATACTTGATGCCCGGAAATTATCCGAACCTGACTTCATAATCAAACGATAGATACCTACACATTTAGGATTACGCTTTAAAATCGAGTCTGCAATAAAGTTTTTACGCTCTGTGTTTGAATCTACAATAGCGCCAATAATACTGTTCGGTACATCCGCATAATTGGCGCGAAGTTGTTTGGTATCTTTTGGTAGACAATACCCACCGTAACCGAAGGACGGGTTATTATAATGATCGCCAATACGTGGATCTAAGCCGACGCCCTTAATAATTTGACGGGCATTTAAATCATGTGACTCGGCATAAGTATCTAATTCATTAAAGTATGCGACTCGCATCGCAAGATACGTATTCGAAAATAGTTTAACTGCTTCGGCTTCGGTTGAATTAGTAAACAGTACATCGATATTTTCTTTGACGGCGCCTTGAACCAATAGTGCTGCAAATGTTTCAGCACGCTTTGAAATTTCACCAACAATTATCCTAGAGGGATGCAAATTATCATACAAGGCACTACCTTCACGTAAAAACTCAGGAGAAAACAGTAGATTATGACAACTTAATTCTTGCTTAATACGTTGCGTAAAACCTACTGGTACCGTAGATTTAACCACCATCACAGCTTCAGAATTAATTTCCATGACATCTTTGATTACAGATTCTACCGATGAGGTATCAAAGTAATTGGTTTCTACATCATAATCTGTGGGCGTAGAAATAATAACAAAATCAGCATCCTTATAGGCTAGCTGCTTATCAAGGGTTGCAGTAAAATTTAGTTTTTTATTTTTTAAAAAGTCTTCAATTTCCGTATCAACAATAGGTGATTGCTGATCATTTAAAAGTGAAATCTTTTCTGCATTAATATCAACCGCAATCACTTCATTATGCTGCGCTAACAGCATGGCGTTTGACAGGCCTACATAACCGGTACCTGCGATGGCAATTTTCATTATTTAATAAATCCAATAGGGGCAGTCAATCTAATGAATACCTGTAACTTTATAAACTTTTTCGATTAATAAACCAACATGTAAAGAGCAGGCAGATGTTAGATGTTGATTTCAAAACTGATAGGGGTCTTTTTATACAAAAGTCGATATTCACTGAAAATCTTGCTGTTAATTAGTATCGACTCAAATTACCCATACAGAAATATTAGCTATTCGTTCAAATAATGAACAAATATCTTAAACCTAAATTTTTACTGGGAAATAAGACAAATCAAGGCTGAAAGGCTGAAAGGCTGAAAGGCTGAAAATATAGCAAAGCGAGATTCAAACTGGCTAAGCCAAGGCCTTAACTTAACCCAAATATTAAAAAATCTACCCACATTTTAATTAGATTTATTAACCTGCAGACAGGCTACCGCAGTGCCTGACCAATTTCGTCGGCACTAACTGAACGGATTCTATAAAACCCTATTCATATTTGATTATAATTCTGAGCATTTTTTTATGCAATTTACTGTTTACTGCTTGCTAATTACTGCTTACTAATTACTAACTAAGCGAATAATTAACACCCACTCATTAAAGATCCATCACCCCAGCCCTTTAAAAGCGTATTGGATGATAGCTTCTATTAGATCACTAGACGACAAACCTTACTATATAAACTCAACGTTATCGATTTCATACTCAATATCGCCACTGGGTGCTTTAACCACCACCACTTCACCAATTTCTTTTCCCATTAACGCACGTGCAATCGGCGACTGGTATGAGATTTTCAGCACTTTGACATCTGCTTCATCATCGCCAACGATTTTATATTTAACTGTCTTGTCGGATTCAAGATTAATCATAGTCACCGTAGAGCCAAATATAACGCGATCACCGTGGGGGACTTTGCTGATGTCGATAACCTGAATATTGGACAGTTTTCCTTCAATATTCTGAATTCGACCTTCAGTAAAACTCTGTTGTTCACGGGCTGCATGGTACTCGGCATTTTCTTTTAAGTCGCCGTGTTCACGTGCTGTGGCAATATCCTTAATAATGGTCGGCCGAACAACTTTAATAAGATGCTCAAGCTCTTCTCGCAGGGCGATTTCACCCTCGACAGTCATTGCAGTCTTTTGCATTATACGATTTCCTTATGCAGTGTCTGGATGCGGCGCACGGTGGTTGGGCCGCGGAAATTAAGCGCCTGGCATACGGCGCTGCCACCCGCCATAGTGGTGGTGTAATAAACTCTATGCTGCTCTGCGCTTGAGCGGATTGCAGAGGAATCTGAAATCGCTTGGCGCCCTTCTGTGGTGTTGATGATCAAATTAATTTTGTCGCTTTTGATCATATCGACAATATGCGGGCGGCCTTCCTGAACCTTGTTTACTAGAGATACAGCTATGCCTGCCTGTTCGATAATGTTAGCGGTGCCTTTGGTCGCGACTATTTTAAAGCCGAGATCTGACAACTGTTTAGCAAGCTCTGGAACCTGTTCTTTATCGCGCTCACGGACGCTGACAAAGACTGTACCTTTGGTTGGAATTTCGTCGCTGGCACCTAGTTCTGCTTTGCCATAGGCTTCGGCAAAGGTTCCACCTACACCCATGACTTCGCCGGTCGATTTCATCTCTGGTCCGAGAATCGGATCTATTCCAGGGAATTTATTGAACGGGAAGACCGCTTCTTTAACACTGAAATACGGTGGAATAATTTCTTTGGTGAAGCCTTGAGATTCAAGAGTTTGGCCGACCATACAGCGGGCGGCAATTTTCGCCAGTGACTTACCTATGCATTTGGAGACAAAGGGAACGGTTCTAGAGGCTCTTGGGTTGACTTCGATAACGTAGATCTTGCCATCCTGCAGGGCCAGCTGCACATTCATCAGGCCGCGAACGCCGAGTTCTAGGGCCATCTTTTTGCACACTTCACGCATGTCGTTCTGTATGTCTTCGTCGAGACTGTAGGGCGGCAGTGAACAGGCTGAATCACCGGAGTGTATACCGGCCTGTTCAATGTGCTGCATGATCGCACCTATAACGACTTGTTTGCCGTCACTGACTGCATCCACATCCATCTCAATGGCATTTGGGAGGAAGAAGTCGAGTAGTACTGGAGAGTCATCAGAGACTTGCACTGCGGTCTTCATATAGTGACGAAGTTCGTCTTCTTTGTAGACGATTTCCATGGCCCGACCACCTAATACATAGGAGGGTCGAACTACTAAGGGATAACCAATTTCTTTGGCCAATTCTACGGCTTGATCGGCGCTGCGAGCGGTTGCATTACGCGGCTGTAACAGGCCGAGCTTGTCGATCATTTGCTGGAAGCGCTCGCGATCTTCTGCGCGGTCGATGGCGTCTGGCGTGGTACCAACAATGGGTACGCCAGCTGCTTCAAGTGCACGGGCAAGTTTCAGTGGCGTCTGGCCGCCGAACTGTACAATTACACCTTTGGGCTTTTCGATTCGGACAATTTCAAGAACATCTTCAAGTGTGACTGGTTCGAAGAACAGTCGATCTGAGGTGTCATAATCCGTTGAAACGGTCTCTGGGTTACAGTTGACCATAATGGTTTCGTAACCATCTTCACGCATGGCTAAGGCCGCATGAACACAGCAGTAATCAAATTCGATGCCCTGCCCGATACGGTTTGGACCGCCACCGAGTACAAGAATTTTATCTTTGTCGCTGGGGCGCGCTTCACACTCTTCCTCATAGGTAGAGTACATATACGCGGTATCTGTAGCGAATTCAGCGGCACAGGTATCGACGCGCTTATAAACCGGATGTACGGCTAATTCATAACGCAGTTCGCGCACAGCGGTCTCGCTTGTGCCTAAAATATCGGCTAGACGGCGATCAGAAAAACCTTTGCGCTTTAAGCGATAGAGGCTGTTGAAATCAAGGGCGCTCAAGGTCGACTGCCCTAGTGCGAGTTCGTCTTTGATTAAATCTTCGATCTGCACCAAAAACCAATGATCTATCTTGGTCAGTGCAAAAATTTCATCACGGCTCATGCCATGACGGAATGCTTCACCCACATACCAAATACGATCCGGACCTGCTACGGCCAACTCGCGGTGTATTTGTGCCATCGGATTTTCAATTTCTGAGGTAAGGATTGGATCGAAACCAGCAACGCCAACTTCAAGGCCACGCAGGGCTTTCTGCATGGATTCCTGGAAAGTACGGCCAA
>CAJQKX010000404.1 GCA_905479025.1 uncultured Paraglaciecola sp. | reverse complement strand
GGTGAATTTTAATACCTACACCAAAGAAAAAATTCAGGATTTAAGTGATGTAATGCCTCATCCTTATTATGACTTTAGGCATGATTATGGTGTATGGGGCAACTATCCTCATTACGAGACCCGAATAGAGCAATACACCGAAGGCACCTTAAATATTGATGTGATTGATAAAAGTAATAAAAAGCTTTTATGGGAAGGCATTGCTGTTGGACGATTGAACAAAAGAACGTTGGATAATCTTGAAGAGAAAATCAATCAAGCGGTGGCTTTAATTTTTGAAAAGTTTCCTTCTTAAAGTCTGAGTTATAAGGCCTCCTTTCCTTAGCCGATTTTAAACCGTTAACACTTTTAGATATTGAGAATTAGAGGTATGAACAATGAAAACCTTAGTTATCTATTATTCACTTAGCGGCAATACTCAGAAAGTGGCTGAGGCCATTGCCAATACATTAAAAGCTGATATTAATCGACTCGAGGACAGGCATAGTCGTACTGGCCCATTGGGTATGTTGCTTACAATATATCAAGTATTGTTTTCTCGACCTGGAAAAATTCGCTTTGCTAGAACAGATCCTTACCAATATGACTTACTGATCCTTGGTGCACCAGTATGGATAATGAAATTAGCTCCTCCTATGCGTAGCTACATCATCAAAGAAAAAGATAGATTTAATCAGGTTGCTTTTTTTTGTACTGAAGGTGCTTCTGGTGCCCTAAATGCCTTTAAAGCTATGGAAAGTCTCAGCACTAAAAAGCCAGTTGCCACACTTGAGATTACTGAGGCTGATATTAAATCTGGGCTATACCGTGAAAAAACGCACAGCTTTGCCAATAGCTGCCAGCAAGGGAACTCAGATAATAAAGGAGCGGTTGCTGTTTGAAACAGCTGCTTATTGATGAATACCCATTCCACTGATAAACACCCATTTATTGGAGAATATTATGTCTAAACTAAAGAAGTTCACTTGGCTACTGGGACTCATTGTGCTTTGTATTTTCGCGATTTTGACTTGGTACAAAATTCATTATTCAATGGATATTGCCGAACCCTTTACCGTCACAGTACCACAGGCCAAATATAAATTACTGATTGCTACTCAAGGCAGTGCCTATAAAAACGCGGTGCTGAAAGGTTTAATATCAGCAGCTAAAAAACGCAAAATGTCACTAGAGGTAATTGATGTTTCATCACTCTCGACAGTTGATATTGATGAATGGAGTGTCATTGTCATTATCCACACTTGGGAAAACTGGCAGCCACAAGCCAATGCGCTTGAATTCGCTCAGCGCCATCCAAACACTGACAAAATTCTTTATTTATCAACCTCTGGTAAAGGTGACTTAAAAATACCAAACGTGGATGCTATTACCTCTGCCTCTTTACTAAAAGATGTGCCCAAACATGTTGCCGAAATAGTCCACAAAATCGATGCAGTGCTGGTAGTTAGCCCTAATAAGTAGAATAGTGGTTTAAATAGTTATAGTACCCTTTGTTATGCTCTCAACTTTACCCGAATCTAATGGTGCCAAGGTGCAGTTTAAGTTTACTCGTTGAACCGAACCTATATAGATGTATATCAACCTAATAATAGGATGAAATGCGTATCTATTTGTCTACTCATGATTATAGGTATCTTCAAAAAGTGATTGATTTTACTAATATAAAATAGAAATTAGTGTTAGCACAACTCTAATGCTCCTACCCAACTACACATTAATTCATGTTTATGAAAACACCAAACATGAGCCATTTTATTTGACTCGGATCAATATTGACTCCCACTTATATGATTGAATTATCATCACTTGCCTCAGTTTGAAATGCTGTCTCACAGCTAAGATAAGCAAGAAACCCACGGTCATCAAAACATTAAGAGGAATACAATCATGACAAATATTTCTGTGAAAAATCATACAAATGAGGGAAAAAATAAAGGTCTTACATCCTTGGGGATGCATTTACCCTACATAGACGATTTTTTTGATAAATTTACTCATAGCTGGCCTTTTACACGCCCAAGTTTTGGGAGTCTTGAATCAACTGATTTTACCCTAAACCCAAAAGTAGACATTAAGGAAGACAAAAAGTCTTATAAAATGTCAGTAGAACTTCCGGGCTTAGATCTGGAAAATATTAACTTAGATTTGTCTGATGGCGTTTTGACACTCAGCGGAGAGAAAAAAACTGAAAAAGAAGAGGATAAGGATGGGAACTACCATCTGATGGAACGCAGTTATGGATATTTTAAACGTAGCTTTGCCCTGCCACCTAGCGTCGAAGAAGATAAAATTAAGGCTGATTTTAAAAAAGGTGTATTGAGTGTTTCTATGCCTAAATCAGAGAAAGCACAGAAACTTCAACGGAAAATATCTATAAAAGAGTAACGGATATTCTGTCGTCAACTTGTTTGCCAAAATATTGAAGTGCCAATATCACTGGCGCTTCAATATTTTGTGACTATATCATCGAAGTGATCATTCCTTATTTATTGCACCAAGCTTTTTTAAGACTCTCTATCACTTCAATGTCAGTCAGTTGCGTGAACTCTCGGTACCAGCATCCTACTGCTTTAAAAGGGTCTGGACTGGTGAGGTATACTATATCATCGACATTAGCTCGAATACGTAAAAGAGCTTCTTTTGTCACCACTGGAACCGCCACTATCACTTTGCTTGGAGACTGTTGTTTCACTGCATAAATAGCCGCTAACATAGTGGCGCCTGTGGCAAGTCCGTCATCCACTAAAATAATTTTTTTTGCCCGAAAATCAACTTGTGGTCGATTGCCCTTATACATCCGCATACGTCTTTCAAGTTCTCGCTTTTCGCGCTTTATTACTCTAGCAATATCATCATCGCTGAGATTTAACCTTTCTACTATTGCCTTATTCAGCACAGTTTCACCTCCACTGGCAATGGCCCCTATCGCCAGTTCCTCGTGTTCAGGGGCACCCAGTTTACGTACCAGTATAATATCCAAGGGAAGGTCTAATATTTTGGACATTTCATAGGCAACTGGCACGCCTCCTCTTGGTAATGCCAGTACAATTGTATCTTTATTCCCTTTATAGGGAGTAAGTGTTTCAGCTAGCTGACAGCCAGCCATATTACGGTTTTGGAATATCTGTTGCATTGACTTATGCTATTTATAATGGCCTTCAATGGCCTTTATTGGTGATACAGGCACATTGATTTTAGGGCGGGTTTTGATGTACTGCCATGATTAACTTCCACAGTACATTAATCGAAAAAGTGCACCTGACTGAAAGAAGGTTATTGACTAACATCAAGTTGAATAAAGATATTTAAGATGAATTAAGTGTATTTAGTCATAACGTCTATCATTAATCTTTGTAGGCTAACGGTTCTACTTTAAGCTTTGGTAATAAAAGCATTAATGCTTTTATTACCTTTTTTGACCTAAACAATCGTTGCGCCAACTGCATTGCTGTTGATCACATTCGCCGGTATAAGCACTGCCAAAACAATCAAAATTACCTTCTTTTAATTGAATCGTTCGTATGAGTGACGATTTATTGTGTTTG
>CAJQKX010000403.1 GCA_905479025.1 uncultured Paraglaciecola sp. | reverse complement strand
GGCTAAATCACCTTGAATAGGTGAACCGTTTTCCATACCCAGTGGTAATGAAATAAGACCCTTAGCAAATTGTTGTTCGACTTCTGTTGTACTGGTAGCGATAGCAAATTTATCGGGCGCGCGACCCACTATTGCCTCAACATAATCAATCAGCTTGTCGGCTAACTTAGTCGAATTGGCAGAATTATCTAAACTGGCTGGAATATAAATCGACATAAAAGGCGCATTGAGGCCACCTTGTTTGGCGCGAGGGTAATCAAAATCACCATCTGCTGTCGCTTTGGTCACATCTACCCACTTTTCTTCGAGGCGATATGGCACATCAATATGGGAGTCAATAATAATATTTTCTTGAGCCATTTTATTGGCTTTATCACTGACTGTGATAGCCGAAACATGACTGACGTATAATGTGCTGATAGCAAACACAGCACTGAGGTTAAGTATTCTATTCACGATGATAGTCTCCCGTGGTTTAATTATCTTACGATCCATCTATTTCAATAGATTAAGTTGTAATTGAATAAAAGTGATTGCTGAGGAGAATTTCCCTAACTATTCTTTTATTTAATAATTCAGTTTTAGGTTGAAGAGATAAATTAAAAGAGCCCAGAAGGCTAAAGGCTCTTTCATCTGGGTAAAACTTAAGCTAGCTGACTTTGGTTAAATGGAAAATTAAGCTACTTTGGGGTGTTAGTAAGGGCAATTGCATACCCAGTTGCATCAATACTTCACCTGAAAACTGTTTGCCGTCTACGTTGGGAAGACAAGTCTTAAAATTGAAGATTGAAGCTTTAGGCCAGTGGTCGCCTGATTTTATTGGCCAGATAATATCTAATTTGTATACAGTTTGCTTATCTAGTCCAGCAAAGTGGAATTGGTCTGGTAACGAAGCTGAGCTGCAAGCAATCAAGCTATACGAAAACAGCGCTTCAGATTTATCTTGTGCAACTATGCCTAATCCATGCATGTAGTCAGGTAATTCTAGCCGGAATAAATCACCAGAATGCACCAGTTGACGGTGTTTTTTATACAGCTCAACCATCGCTTTTAACTCGACAGTTTCCTCGTCGGTTAATTCGCGTAAGTCCATTTCCATGCCCATATGACCAAACAAGGTGACCGATGCTCGCATAGCCATATTGATATTTCTATGGGTGATATGACAGTCTCTAGGTCCCACATGTGAGCCCATTAATTCAGCGGGGAAAAAATAGGAAAAGCCTTTTTGGATCTTTAATCTTTCTAACGCATCGTTTGAGTCAGATGTCCAAATGCGATCGGTGTGTGCTAACACCCCATAATCGGCGCGACCGCCCCCAGATGCACAACTTTCAATTTCCACCCCTGGGTGCGTAGATTTTAACTTGGCTAATAACTGATAGAAGGCGTGGGTTTGATTATGAACCGCAGGTTTTCCGTTTGCATTGCCTGGGTGGTTGAGATCTCTGTTCATATCCCATTTGATGTATGTAATGTCGTACTCAGTCAATAAACTATCAATACGTTCAAACAGGTAATCAAATACTGCCTGGCGGCTTAAGTCTAATACTAACTGGTTGCGGAACCCTGTTTGAGGATTGGGGGGGGTGCCCAATATCCAATCAGGGTGAGCACGAAACAAGTTACTGTTTGGATTTACCATTTCGGGTTCAAACCAAAGACCAAATTCTAAGCCCACAGCTTTGACATGCTCGATGAGTGGCGTTAAGCCTTGTGGGTAGTACTTTTTGTCTACGTACCAATCACCTAAACCTGCTGTGTCATCATCACGACCAATAAACCAACCATCGTCTAATACAAAACGTTCTGCTCCTAATGCGCTGGCTCGTGTGGCTAAGTCCTTTAATGTATCGACATCGTGATCAAAATAAATGCCTTCCCAGGTATTGTAATGCACCGGCCGAGGTTTGTTTTTAACTGATTCCCGAATTAAATGTTTACGCACATATTGATGATATTGCTGAGAAAGAGCCGATAAGCCTTGACTGGTATAACTGGCGTAAAGAGTAGGAGAGATATAAGTTTCGCCCTGTTGCAATACTATTTCACCGGGTAATAAGAGTTCGCCCATTTGCACAAAAGCACGTCCATCGCCCATTTTTTCTGCAACAATTTTATGATTACCACTCCAACCAAGATGAAACCCATAGGCTTCACCTTGTAATTGATCGGTGGCTTTGGTGCGCATGATGAGCCCTGGAAAACTATCATGTGATGTTCTTCCGCGGCGGTTTTCACGCACGTAGGAACCAAAATTTTGCTCTAGATGATGCTCTTGAAACTCCCCCGCCCAATGACCTTCAAATCCAATAATATGTTTAAAATAGCTAGGAATAGAAAGCGTCGCAGCTGCGCACCAGTCTACATGAACAGCGCTATCGCTGTTATTAATCAATTCTGTTGAAATCGCCAGAACGTCCGTTTCTGCATCCATATTGAGTGTATGAATCACTTGGAGGTTTCGGTTGGTATCTATGTTGGTGATTTTATAGTGATTGGGCGCTAAACATTCAATCTTTGATATTTTAGTGGCTACCGACCATTGATCTGTTTCCCCATGCAAACTTAGACCAGGATGTCCAATATATCCCTGGCCCGTGGTAGGTGTTAAAGAACGGCGTATTTCTTTCATCGGTGAAGCGGGCGCCTCTTGCCTTAAACGCAATGTGCTCATCATCTGGCCTGTACTTTGTGCGGAGAGTTTTTCACGCCAGTACATAATCTGCGGTGCGTCATTACTGCAATCGATGACCAAGCTACTGTTTCGCCCAGTAAGTGAAATATAGTTTTGTGGAGAAGTTGTCATATTTGGGTTTTTAACCTTATTAAAACGCTTAGAAAATCGACGCCAAGAAATTGAGGCTGTTATAGCGTGAGAATAATATCTTTTGCAATTAAAACTAGCTAACTTTTCTTAGGTTTTAGATAAAACAAACATTAAAAAGCTTCAAATGTTAATTTTTTGATTGAGGTGAGGCGTTATTTGTTAATGAATATAAGTAATAATAAATTGTATATATCATTTTAAAAAATACTCTTTTGTCTTATATAAGTGTAAGTTGGATGGGCTGTTAGCATATGTAGCATAAGGCTTTGATGAAATGTAAGTTAGTCGTGAGTCAAGATATTACTTTGTAACGTCGACTGTAACGGCTAGTAAATGGCAAAGTGCAATATTTTTATGTTGCAAAAATGTTGATAAGTTGTTGTCGGTTGGACTGATGCTTGCCTGTTTTATTTGAACACGCATATTCGTAACAAAGCCAAATGGCTAAAAGTTATGGCATCTTAATATAATAATTAATTAGACAAAAACAGGACACACCATATGAAAAAAAATTATCTTTGGGCAGCAGTAAAGGCTGCTTTAATATTACCCGCAGCTACGTTAAGTATGTCTTCAGTCGTTGCTCAAGAAGCAACCGCAACTGATGATATTGAAGTCATTCAAGTAAGGGGCATTGTAAGTAGTTTAAAACGCGCAATGTTAAATAAAAAAGAATCGCTGATTGTCTCAGATGGTATTGCTGCTGAAGACTTGGGTAAATTCCCAGATTTAAACGTTGCTGAATCATTGCAACGAATAACGGGTGTGTCTATTGACCGAAGTGGTGGTGAAGGGCAGTTTGTTACGGTTCGTGGATTTGGTCCACAATTTAACAACGTACTAGTCAATGGTCGTCAAATCGCCACTGAAAATCCAGGTCGAGAATTCAGTTTTGATGTGTTAGCTGCAGAGATGATCAGTGGAGCTGATGTTTATAAAAGTACACGTGCTGATCTCCAAGAAGGTGGCATAGGCGCAACTATTAATGTATCAACGGCAAGACCTTTTGATATTGACGGTTTTAGGGTAGCTGGTTCAGTAAAAGCAACCTACGAAAAACTAAATGAAAAAACCTCACCAAGCGCCTCGGTTTTAATTAGTAACACATTTGATGATGATAAATTTGGTGTGTTATTTTCTGCATCACATCAACAGCGTGATGTTGACATTAACTCCATTGGAACAACAGGCTGGCGTCCAGGCATTAATCTATCTAATACCGCAGGTGAAGTACTTGCAAGTAATGTATATATACCTCGAAATATCGATCATATATCTGATCAGCAAGAGCGAACCAGAACCAATGCTTCATTAGTATTGCAGTATGCACCTAGTGACGAGATATCAATTACTTTTGATGGCTTTATGTCTGAATTTGAAGTGGACTCTATCCAGCATGATTTAGCTGCTTGGTACGAACCGACTCGTGTTGGCAGTGTCACAGTTGATCCCGAAACTCGCACTGCAACGTTTATTGACCAAGTGGGTGGTAATGCAGCAACCGATTTTGTTGAGAGTTCAGGTAATAGCCGTAACGTCTCTATCGAAGCTTTGGGATTGAATGTTGAGTGGGATATTAATGATAAATTAAAAGCTAATTTTGATTTTTCATCCTCGAGTGCTGAAAATGATACATCTGATGGCAGTAATTTTTTTACTGTTATCGGCATAGTGAATAATTATCAAACCTCTCTTGATGGTGGAAGTTTCACTACACAGCATAATGGTTTTTCTGGCGGTTCTCTGCCTGACGCAAGTTTAGGGCGCACCCACGTTTATGGTAAAGGTGGTGTAGATAATAAAGATGATGTGAATGAGATAAAAGCTGATTTTATCTATACACCTGACAGCGATACCTTTACTCAAATGAAGTTCGGTGCTTATCATCAGGATCGTAAAAAATCTATTCAAAACTTCTCTCACACAAATAATATTGCGGGCATGTTCGGTTTGTTCGGTGGTTATCGTGGCTCCGTCCCTAGCGGAACATTAGTACCATACACGGCGAATAACTTTTTCAAGGGCGTAACCGATACTTGGTACACATATGATGCAGCGGCTTTCTTTGATGTATTATCAACTAACTCAGCAATGCAATTAGACAATGATGGCACGTTAGGAATACCAGCAGGGACCACTGCAGCCATTATCGCGGCTAACAATGGATGGGATCCTGAGCGTACGGGTGATTTTTCTATCATCAGTGAAGAAGTGACGAGTCTGTATTTGGATTTTGTGTTTCAGGGTGAATTAGGCGATATGCCATGGACAGTGAACGTTGGTGCAAGGTACAGTGAAACTAATACGTCTGTAGAAGGTGCTGAACGTGTTTTGGCCGATGTTATCGCAACCAGTGATACTACATTGTTCCAGAATGTCTATGAAGGTTCAGAAGCTCCGGTTACAAAAGGTGGCAGTTATGCCAACTTGCTCCCCAGTGTGAACTTTAAGCTAGATGTTCAAGATGACATGGTATTACGCTTCTCTTTTTATGACTCGTTAACTCGACCTACTTTGTCGCAGTTATCTTCTGTGACAAATATTGGTGAGCCTCGTTTACAAAACCTTACTGCAGCCGGTGGTAACCCTGCGCTTAAACCCTTCAAGTCACAAAACTGGGACTTGTCCTATGAATGGTACTTTGGTGATGCAAGCTCATTAACCTTCGCTTATTTTAATAAAGAAGTAGATGACTTTATTACAACCTTGCGCGGTGAAGAGACATTCGTTCTTGGAAATCGTGCAAGCACACCAGGCAATATTTGTGGAAACTGTGCACCTGATCAACTTCCTCCAGGTGCGATTGTTTCTGATGAATTGCAAGGTGCTTCAGAAAACTATTTGGTAAGTCGTCCACAAAATGGCGAAACAGCCCAAGTCAATGGTTTTGAATTATCCGTAACCCATGTGTGGGAAAATGGTTTTGGTGTTTCTGCTAATGCCACTGTTGTTAACAGTGATGCAGAGATTGATACTACCGTTTCACAAACGTTTGCGTTAGAAGGATTAGGCAATTCACAAAACTTGATAATGTTTTATGAGAAAGATGCATTGCAAGCACGTATTGCCTACAACAACCGAGAAGCTTTCCTGCAAACCCTTGCTGCTGGAACGGGTGAACCAGAGTTTGTCGATACGTATGGGCAATGGGATGCAAGTGCCAGTTATGATATCAACGAAAACATTACTGTTTTTATCGAAGGCATTAATTTGACAGGTGTAGAAACGCGGAAACATGGTCGTTTTGCAATTCAAACTACTCAAATCCAAGATACTGGAACACGCTATGCAGTAGGCGTACGCGCTAATTTCTAGTATGTCACGCAGGCTTGTCAGATGAACCTCGTCTGACAGGCATTGATGTGAAGTGTATCCGATGGCCTGTGGCATTATTGTCCGGGCCGTTTTTATCTAAAATGTTATTTATTATTACTTTACGGTTTTATTACATGTCGTTTTAGATAAGAATAAAATATCAAAAATTTTAAGATGGACAGACTCCTTATCATGTCAAAAGCAGTTAAAAAATTAGTGGTAGTAGGTGGTGGTACGGCTGGATGGTTAACTGCGGCAGTGATAGCGGCACACCATCAAAGTATTACCGCGGAAGGTCAAAAACCCGCGGTGCATGTCGTACTAGTGGAGTCTTCTGACATTCCTACTGTGGGGGTGGGTGAAGGCACTTGGCCGACTATGAAAAATACCATGCAGCAAATTGGTATTAAAGAAAGTGACTTATTTGAAAAATGTCATGCAGTATTCAAGCAAGGTGGAAAATTTGTTGACTGGGTCAATGGAAATGGTGATTTTTATTATCATCCTTTTACAGTCCCCCTGGGTTACGGCCGTATCGATTTAGCTCCTTATGTAAAAAACATTGAAAACTATGCAGTAGAGTCGAATTTTCAACATCATATTTGTGAAGCTGGGCTCGCACCCAGAACCATGGCCGAAACAGAATATAAGGGGCAATGTAATTATGCTTATCATCTGGATGCAGGCGCTTTTGCTGAGTTATTAAAAGACCATTGTAAAAGTAAATTAGGTGTTGAGCATGT
This sequence comes from uncultured Paraglaciecola sp., assembly GCA_905479025.1. Next base: position 1,984 of record CAJQKX010000403.1, on the reverse strand, counting down.
CGTCGCTACCGTTGAAGATACTGTTTTAACTAACGACGGCGCAATAAAACATATTGTGGCATCTGGAGTGGGTGTGATTAGTGCAGATTTATTTGTTGACTGTACCGGTTTTGCTTCTTTGCTTTTGGGAAAAGCCTTAGACGTACCTTTTGTTTCCGTTGATGATGTATTGTTTAATGATACGGCATTGGCAATGCACGTTCCCTATGAAGATATAGACAGTCCTATTGCCTGTCATACTATAGCTACCGCGCAAAATGCAGGCTGGATTTGGGATATTGGCTTAACCCATAGACGTGGTGTCGGGCATGTGTATTCGTCAGATTATTTGAGTGACGATGAAGCCGAAACCAACTTGCGTAAATATCTTGGTGTGGCTGCAGAGGGTATTAGTGCTCGAAAAATAAATTTTAAATCGGGACATAGAAAGCAGTTTTGGAAGAAAAATTGTGTTGCTGTTGGTATGTCAGCTGGGTTTGTTGAACCGTTGGAGGCCACGGCTATTATGTTGGTGGAGTTGTCAGCCAGATATATAGCCGAAAATTTGCCTGCCGATGCTTCATTGTTGCCGATAGCAGAAAAGCGTTTTAATCAACAAATGCAATACCGTTGGCAGCGTATTATAGACTTTCTCAAGTTGCATTATATGTTGACTAAACGCCCCGAACCTTATTGGCAAGCTCATGTAGCTGAAGCTTCAATTCCTGAAAGCTTAAAAGAAGACTTAGCAATATGGTCGTATCGAGGCCCAACCAGCCAAGACTTTGATAGTGCCATCGAACTGTTCCCAGCGGCAAGTTACCAATATGTGCTATATGGCATGGGTTTTAATCCTGATTTTAGTAAACAAAGTCACTTATATCGTCAACATCAGCAAGCTGAACAGATTATAAAACGCAACCAACAGCTTACTCAACAGATGTTGCAAACATTGCCACCGCACAGAGATTATATTGAAAAGTGGCTAGCCTCAGCGAATAAGAGATAACAACAGATGTCAGAATTAGTTGAACTAAGTAGTACTCAACATCAAGGTTTAAAAGTAAGAGTAAATTGTGGTGTTGAAGTTGCTGCAACCCAGCAAATAGTTAAATTGCGAGTGAATGAGGTGGGGCGGGCTGCAGGTAATTTCCCAATATTCTTTACACGAAGTGCGCAAGATGGTGCATTAGTACTTTCTGCTTTGACAAGCTTCGAAAGTCAACAAAATATGTTTGTAAAGGACGGACAATGGCAATCGACCTATCAGCCCAGTGCCATAAAGACCTTCCCCTTCTTTTTGATGCGCTCTAAATCGGATGCAAAAAGTTATACCATAGGCATTGATGAAAAAAATCAGGTTTTCTCTAAGGAACACGGCGAATTATTATTTGAAGAAAATGGCAAAGCGTCTATGCAACTTAGCCGCGCAAAAGTATTACTCGAAGCTGATATTCAAAATGATATACATACCTTCCAGTTTGGCAAAGAGCTCGAACAAATGGGGTTGTTAAAAAGCATCGATTTGGTCGTGCAGTATCAGGATGGAACAAATCAAAGCATTACTGGGTTGATAACGATTGACGAAGATAAGATTAATGCCCTATCTGCAGAACAGTTACATGGCTTAAACCAACAGGGGTATCTGGTGCAAATTCATGCGCTATTGATTTCAATTTATCAACTCAACTCAATTATACAAAAACAAAATAGTCACATTGACTTACCTAAGGTGGCGCAACTGAAAATTGAAGTGGCGAAAGATAGGGCAGCTGGTTAAACCGTATGTATCACCTTCGTTTTTTATAGAAAAAAAACAGCATAATACATTAAAATAATAAGTTTGCTTTTCCTACAAAAGGCAAACTGGCCAAGGAGCCATAATATGTCAGAAACCATGATCCAAGTGTCGATATTTGCAGTTGTTACCGCACTTATTGGTTTATTAACCTACATACAGTGCAAGGGTAAAGGTCGTTTACAAAATGCGACCGAAGGTCAGCAA
>CAJQKX010000402.1 GCA_905479025.1 uncultured Paraglaciecola sp. | reverse complement strand
GCTGCAGATATTACTGCTGTTGCAACTGGCAAGGCGACGGATGATTATCAAGACGCGGAAAAATTTTTCTCGAGAACTTTTATTACTGAGGGAATGAAGCTTCTATTGATGTCTGTTGCGCAGCGCCTGAGCGGCCAAGGTGGCGACCCCGTCATTCAATTACAAACCGCATTTGGTGGCGGTAAAACTCACACCATGCTAGCTGTATACCATCTGGCATCTAGGCAAGTGGGTACTGACAAGTTAGAGGGCATTCCACCGGTCTTGGATGAAGCTGGAATCACTGATTTACCTAAGGCGAACATTGCCGTGATAGATGGTATAAAGCTTTCCGCAAGCCAAGCACAGGATCATGGTGCTATAAAGACAAATACTTTATGGGGCGAATTAGCCTGGCAGCTTTTAGGCGATGCCGGTTATGACATGGTTGCGCAAAGCGATAAAGACGGAGTTTCGCCAGGCAAAGAGGTTATTCGGAAATTGGTTGAACAAGCATCGCCTTGCGTAATTCTAATTGATGAGTTAGTTGCCTTTATCCGCCAACTCGAGTTAGGCAAACAATATAATGCGGGTACTTTTGATAGCAATATTTCATTTATTCAAGCACTAACTGAAGCATTAAAAGCTGTGCCGAACGCCATGCTACTGGCATCTTTGCCTGAATCAGAAATCGAAGTGGGCGGTACAATGGGTAAGCGCGCACTGGATGCGTTAGAAAAATACTTTGCTCGAGTAGAAAACGTATGGAAGCCCGTTGCAAGCGAAGAAGCTTTTGAAATTGTACGTAGACGTCTGTTTGAAAACCCAGGATCAAAAGCCGAAGTTGAGGGAATTAGTCGCCAATTTTGTGATTTTTACCGAAACAATAGCGAAAAGTTTCCAGTTGAAACTCAGTCAAATATTTACTTTGACCGCATGTGTAATTCTTACCCAATACACCCTTAAGTTTTCGACCGCCTATATGAAGACTGGTCAACGTTGCAAAAATTTCAGCGAACTCGTGGTGTGCTTCAATACATGGCGATTGTCATTCACAACCTATGGAATAGTGATAACAAGGATGCTCTGATCATGCCTGGCTCAATTGCTTTGGACGATTCAAACGTTCGAAATAAGAGTATCCATTACCTGCCGCAAGGTTGGGAGCCTGTATTAGAGAAGGAGGTTGATGGCCCACGTTCTGAGCCAGCAAGTATTGACGGCCTGGACACTCGTTTTGGAAGCGTGCAGGCAGCACGTAGATCAATGCGCACTATTTTCTTAGGCAGTGCTCCATCGACTGCTGGGCAAGGCGTCTAAGGCCTTCAGGTAGAACGCATTCTGCTAGGCTCGGTTCAGCCTGATCAGACGATTGGTGTTTTTGAAGATGTTTTGAAACGTCTTCGAGATAAGTTGCATCATCTCTACGCTGAAAATGATCGGATTTGGCTCGACACCAAACCGAATCTTCGCAGAGAGATGGAAAGCAGAAAGCAAAACATCAATGACATAGAAGAACTCGAACCGTTACTTAAAGAGCGGGTAGGCAGAGTTTTTGGGCGGAACCATCTTTTTGGAGGCATACACGTTTTCACTAAGTCAAACGATGTGCCTGACGACTATGCTAGTGGCCCACGACTGGTGGTATTGCCACCGAGTACTGCCTATAGCCGGAATGCCAGTCGCGCGGCTTATGATGCTGCTGAAGAGATATTACGCAACCGAGGTGAGCAACCGAGACAAAAACAAAATAGACTCATTTTCTTTGCCGCTGACTACGATTCTGTAAGCCGATTAAAAGATGCAGGTAGAACATACCTTGCATGGCGAAGCATAGCGAACGACGCTGCTGATGAGAAACTCGACCTTACTATCGCTTTAGCAAACCAAGCCAAGAGAAACGCCGAGAATGCTGAAAAGTCTCTAAGCCAAATGGTTAGAGAAACGTATAAATGGATAATCTGCCCATCTGAAGAAATTGAGGGCGGTAAACCAGCGCTGAGTTGGGAAACGGCAGCGATATCACCTTCAGCTCAAAACTTAATCCAAGAGATTGAAAATAGGCTAAAAGAAGAAGAATGGCTGATTACTGAGTGGAGTCCTGTTCATCTTCAGAATGTACTTACGCAATGGTATTTCAAAGATGACATTCATGAAGTCAATGCTCTTAAATTTTGGCAAGACTCGTGTCACTACCTGTATTTGCCAAGATTAGTTAACGACCTAGCCTTTAGGTCGACCTTAAATGCGGGAATATCGAGCAAGGATTATTTCGCATACGCTTCAGGCAAAGATGGTGATCGCTACTTAGGCTTTACCTTCGGATGGAGCTCTATGACTGTGCTGGACGAATCTTCTTTGATTATTAAACACGCAGCAGCCATCGACTACGAAGAGCGTTCTAAACCTAACCCAAGCGAAACTCCTGAAGGTCAGCCAGAATCAAGTCCGACTCCTGGCTCAGGCGTGCGAGGCGGCCAACATACTGTTGATGAGGATAATGATGGAGCACAACCAATAACACAGATCTCAACATCGCTTAAGAAACAGTTTTACGGGAACATTGAATTAGACCCCGTTAAGGCAAAAATTGACTTCGCCACGATAGTTGATGAGGTGATTCAACGGTTTACCGAAAAGCTTGGGGTTGAAGTAACAATTTCAGTCGAAGTTCAAGCCAAGTCTAGAGAAGGTTTTGATGAATCTCTGCAACGTACAATTAAAGAAAACTGTAGCGTTTTGAAGTTCAGTAGCTCGGAGTTTGATGAGTAACCTTGGCTCATTTATTTTTCTTTTTCAACCGCAAGGGTTTCAGAACACGCGGCAACAGACCAAAGGTTAATAATATAGAGTAGGGTTAAAAGTAAGGTTAGGCATATATAATTTCTGAGTTATTACGATCAGAGTCACGATACAAAAATCTAGTGCTGAGCTAAAACTGAGTATTTACCTGTCTTGGCGAGAGTTAAAACTGACTATTTCGATCATACCTATCCTAACATTGAATCAAAGCTGATTATGTTTTAAACAATCTCACGGGAGTTTTTAACGAATTCCTATTGGAACTGACTAAACTTTCTACGTTACCTAGAATTCACGGGCCATATCACGTTGGCACTTAATCAAAGCGTAGTAGTTTTCTACTGGTTTCGATATCGCTGAGCTAAAGCTGACTAATTTAAGTTCAGCGCTGACTCAAAACTGACTATCAAAACCGTTG
>CAJQKX010000401.1 GCA_905479025.1 uncultured Paraglaciecola sp. | reverse complement strand
CTTTGTCGACGATTGTAATCACGATATTGATGGCATGTTTGCCAAAACCTTTGAAGCACAAATGGCGGATATGTTTGGCTCTGAGGCATTGCAGAAGATCCCTAATGATCACCCACTGTATTCGTGCTTTTTTGAATTTGACGGGCCACCGCGCACTTCAGTAGAGCTGAATGGATGGGGCGACGATTTGGTGCATGAGTACCTCAAAGCCATTGAGATAGATGGACGAATAGCGGTGTTGTACAGTAATAAAGACCTTGGCTGTGAATGGGATTACGACTTTAGAAACAAACGTTGGTTAAAAGTGGATAACACCAAATTTGCAGTCAACATTGTCATTTATGCCATGACCGCTTGACGCACTTGCCACTCACCCTCTATTTCCACTTTAACCACTAAGGGTAAAAATGAGTACACAGAATTTATCCAAACAAGACATTCTCGTATTACTAGACAAGCTGACTCAGGTTGAGGACGAAGTAGCCAAAGTGATTGTAGGGCAGAAAAAGGTGATCCAGCAATTGTTAGTCAGTATCTTAGCTGGTGGGCATTGTTTATTAGAAGGGGTGCCAGGACTTGCTAAAACTCTCATGGTCAATGCCTTAGCAGAAACGCTCGAGCTGGGTTTTAAGCGTGTACAGTTTACGCCTGATTTAATGCCCAGTGATATTATCGGTACCGAAATATTGGAAACCGACCATGAGTCAGGAGAGCGTTTTTTTAAGTTTCAAAAGGGCCCGGTATTTACCAACATTTTGTTAGCCGACGAAATCAATCGTACCCCACCTAAAACCCAAGCAGCGCTGTTGGAAGCGATGCAGGAAAAGAGTATTAGTTACGCAGGAACGAGCTATGCTTTGCCTAAGCCATTCTTTGTGTTGGCAACCCAAAATCCTGTTGAACAAGCAGGAACCTATCCTTTACCAGAGGCACAACTTGATCGGTTTTTAATGTTTATAAAAGTGGATTATCCCTCTGAGCTAGAAGAAATTGAAATATTACGCCGCACGACAGGGAATACTCAAGCAACGTTAAATGCAGTACTCAATGCGCAAGACATTATCAGCTTGCAACATCTCGTTAGGGATATTGAGATATCTGAACCACTGATGGTGTATATCAATCAACTTACTCGCAATACTCGTCCTGGGGATAGTCAGTCATCATGCGTGAATCAATATGTGCGCTGGGGTGCTGGGCCTCGTGCGGGTCAAGCTATGGTGTTATGTGCCAAAGCGAATGCGTTACTGTCAAAACGTTTTGCCGTTACTATGGACGATATCAAACAGGTGGCTCATGGGGTCTTAAGGCATCGACTATTGTTGAGTTTTCAAGCAGAAGTGCAGAATATCTGCAGCGATGATGTAGTGGATGGTTTATTACAAGACATAGCAGAGCCAGTTAGTCCTTTTGGCGCTTCTTCCCCATCGTCCTCCGCTGTTTGATATGTTAAAAAGCGGATAGCATGCAACCACTTATTGACCCACTTGTTCTCGCCAGTATCAAAGATATGCCTTTGATAGCGAAGACTGTGGCTCACGGCTTGTTACATGGATTACATGCCAGTGTGCAGCGAGGTACAGGTGTAGAGTTCAGCCAGTATCGAGCCTATGAGCCTGGCGATCCCCTTGGCAATATTGATTGGAAGTTATTTGCGCGCTCCGACCGATATTTTGTGCGTGAAGCAGAACGCGAAAGCAATATCAATATTTGGCTCGTGTTAGATGCCAGCGCATCTATGTTGCAACGTTCGTCTGAATCTAGCTCTGAATCTGAATCTGAATCTAACGAAGGCTGGCATAAGTTTGACTACGCTAAACACCTTTTAGCCACTATCGCTTACATCGCACACCAACAAGGTGATGCCATCGGTTTATTGGGACTGTCGAGCGATAACCTGCACTTTTTGCCTGCCATGACGGGTAAACAACACTGGCAAAAATTACTGGTGCAACTCAGTCAAATGTTTACGGGTTCGGTGTTCCCACCCCCGCAAGTTTTACAACACCAGTTAAGTCACATGCAATCTAATAGTCTCATTTTTGTACTTAGTGATTTTTATCAAAAAGACAATGAAATAATCGACTTTATGGAAAACTTGGTTGGTAAAAGAACCGAAGTCATAGCCATGCAATTGGAAAGTGATGATGAACTGACCTTCCCCTATAAAGGGCAAATACGTTTTGAAGACAGAGAAAGCAAGCAACAAATATTAGTCTCGGCAAATTTAGCAAAAATGGACTACTTAGCGGCAAGACAAGTCTGGCAAGATTCCATAAAAAAGACCTTTAACCAGCTCAACATTCAACATTATATTGCCAACATCGACCAACCATTAGATAAAATGCTGCATCGTTTTTTAGCCGCTAGGCAAGCATTAAGATGAAGGCATGTTAAATATGCCATTCGTATTAGCATCCCCCATGGCATTATTGGGTTTGTTGACCTTACTTATCCCACTGGGAATACATTTATTAAGCAAAGCCCGCCCTCGTATTATAGCTTTTGCGCATATCGCTTTTATCAAAGTAAGCACCTCGCCTAGGTTACGACAGCTCAGATTGACACAATTAGCGTTGCTGGCTTTGCGACTGTTTATGTTTTTACTGGCAACTCTGATACTCACTCAAGTGTATTGGCAAAACAGTAACCAACAGGTTAACTCGCATATATTGTTGACCGAAGATTGGTTAAACCAAACCAATAATCAGGAAAGGCAAACATTAATAGACCAAGCTCAAGGCTCAAGTTTAGTGCTGTTGGGCACAAGTAATCGCAGTATTAATACAAGGGAATTAGCCCAGTGGTCGGCAAATCATCCGCCAGCACCGGCTCTCAACATATGGAGTAAAGTGGCAGACTACACCACGCAACTGTCTGCTGATTCAGCGATATCTGTGTATACAACAAACCGCCTAAAGCAGTTTATTGGAAAAAAAATACCGCTGCCTAAACAAGTTAAATGGCATGTTAAAGAGATACTTAAAGAAAATATTACTGAACAATATTCTACGAATATAACAGTAATCTACGATGATTTTAG
>CAJQKX010000400.1 GCA_905479025.1 uncultured Paraglaciecola sp. | reverse complement strand
TGGTTTTTTTGGGTTGCTAATTTACGTGGCTCTTATTTTACAAGGCATCTCGATCAACGCGCGGCAAAAAAAGTTACTTTTATCCGCGGGGAAGGCAATGCATTGGGCTTTTCACATGGCTATAGGTTTGAATGTAGGTCTGGTAGGATTTTTTATTGCAGGACAGTTCGTGTCGGTAGTTTATTATCCATTTTTTTGGATTTCTTTGGCGTTGAGCGTTGCTTTAGGAAATATACTTTCATCATTGAAATAGGCTGTAGATTTTTCTGGTGAGGTTTTTTTGCTAGGTAATATGTTGAGATGAGCGGTACAGAAACGGAAATTAATTATGAACAGAGCTTTGGCTGGCTATTATAAAAACAAACTAATTTTTAATCAAAAAAGAAGTATTTCTTTTTTATTATTTCTTTTAGGGCTCCTCTTTTTTCCTTTTTTTAAAAGAGTGGCTGTGAGGCTTTTTATGCAGTCGCATAGGGTGAAAAATAGGCCTTATGTCGTAAGTTTTTGTCTTAGGAATAATCTTTTTTCCGATCAATTTATTGGCCGGATGTACTCTAATAAAGTCAGTGCACAAGCAGCGGCAAAAAGGACGATAATTCTAAGTTATCCAGATTTCTCTGGGTCAGAAGTAGCGACCAAAGGGGTTTGTTTGATTACTTTCACAGACACGCTTGGCTTTTATCTCAATAACATACAACTCGGTTCGATGGAAAAGTATTTTCATATTGTTTTAGAGCCTAGTTGGGCTGGCTATCTAGATCCAGACATTATTGGCTGGATGAATAAATGCTCGTCGAAAGTATTTATTCAAACTACAGAGATAAGTGATCGAGTTTTACTTGAATCAGCCTTTCATAATTTCAAGGTGCTGTCCTTTGGCGCTAGCGATTGGGTTGACAATCGCTTCTTCAATGCCGAAAAAGATAATAAAATGTATGATTCGATCTATGTGGCCAATAGTAACCCCGTTAAGAGAGTAGTGCGCTTTTTTCTAGCTGTTCAGACGATAATAAAAACTCACCCTACTTATAAAGCATGCCTCGTCTGTGCCGAGTGGGGTGGTTATGCAATAAATGATTACCGAGATTTAGCAAAGCAATATGGAATTTGCAAAAACATAGACTTAAAATTTTCTTTGTCGCAAAAAGAGCTTGTCGTTTTATTTGGAAAAAGCAAAGTGAATGTTTTACTCTCGTTTAAGGAGGGCAGTAATAGAAGCTTGTTTGAGTCGATTTTTGCAGATGTTCCGGTATTGCTTGTTGCAGAAAATGTGGGCACTAATAAAGCTTATATCAACGAGTCTACAGGGAGGCTTGTGCATGATTCATTTTTAGAAGATGCGCTGATTTTTATGGCCGCGAGTTGGCACGAGTATCGCCCTCGGCAATGGGCTATGGCAAATATATCGCCAGAATTAACTACAGGAAAGCTTAGAGATGCGATCTATAGTGACTGCAAGCTTGAAAACCGCCCATCTTTGCTTGTGAAGACAAACAATCCAGAAGTGAACTATTTTGATTATAAATCTATAGACAATAGCTTCTTTTCTATGCGCCTTATCGAGTTATTTGAAAAAAGTCAGGATGCGCAAGAGTGTCAGGCCCGAATCGAAGAAATTAAAGTAAGATTCATGTCGGAGCTAGCTAATAAAGCATCCTAATCGACATGTTTCTTTTTACAGTGGTTGATTTTTCTTTCTAAATCGCTTCTTTGTTGCTCCCATTTTTGGTCAAGTCTATCTTTCATTGCTAGGCTTTTGTTGCCTAAAGCGGTGAGGTTGAGCTTGGCATGATTGATTGTTTTGGCAATAGCCGCCGCATCATTATTTGTGTGCAGAGCATCGGTGAAGTAAGTTTTTGATGCCTCAGTGTTCGATAGTATGAGAGGCTTATTTAGGGCTAATGCTTCATAGGCGCCACAGACTAAGCAGCCTTCTCGGTCGGTTAAGTCCATGATAATGTCTGTACTACCTAGTAAGCACTCAAAGTCGCTGTCCGTTATGAAGCCAGTGAGCGTGACGTTGGCCGGTAGCTGATCCGGAGATGAACCGAAGTGCTTAATGAAGTCCCCAGTTATATAAATATGGGTCGTTTCTTCTAGCATGCAAGCGGCTTTCAACACTTCCTTAAAAGGCTCGTCGTAAGCCCAGGTGCAGACAAAAAGAACGTTGATGGCACCCACAAGTTTTTTTTCCCAAACAGGTGCTCTGATTACTGGGATTGGATCCGCTAGAACAGCTAATGTATTCTGCGTCTTTACCGCGACCGACTTTTCGAGAACGTGGTTTGTCACAATCGTAATTGGACTAAACTTCACTATTAAATCTGCCCATACGTTCAATGCGCGATTAACACCATCTAGTGGCTTGAGCCCGCCGTTATGGGCATCCACAACGACCAAGATATTTGTTATTTTTGAGAGCAGTACGGCTAGAGTTGCAAGAACTAGTGACGGGTTCTGGACAAATAAGATCTCAGGTTTTTCACGTCGTATTACATTCAACGTTGCAACTATACAGAAAACGTAGCGGACAATCTTTGCTTTTCTGCCACCCTCGAAAACGTATAATTTGGCTCCTAGCGCCTCACTGAGTGATCTGTTTCTTCTTTGATTTTCCCAGGTAATCCATATTTTTTTGGCCATATAAACCTAATGCCACGAACACACTTGCGGCAATGCTCCTGATTATTGCGGTAGGATCGTCACAGTAACTTGGTTCGGATGACTGGGTGCGGATGAATCATTCGAGTCAACGCCAATAAATGGGTTTCCTAAAGCGTCGCGTTTGGTGGGTGTATCCGTGGTTATCACAAGATCGTCTATCCAGAATTTTTGATTTTTGTGCGCACCTGCATTGTCCCAATAGGTGAAAAAATATAGTGAACTTACCCAGCTTTCTGGCGTGTTTAAAGTTCGACGATTCTGTGTCTCGCCAAGCAATCTTCCATTGAGCCAAACCCGGACTAATGCATTGCCGCCCTCAGCAGCTACTTTGTCGTCTAGCCTGATGCTATATTCAATCGTCTCCCATTTGCCCATTTGAAAGAAATTTTCCCCCACGCCTACTGAAAACCACTGCTGTGCGCCTTCAAAAATATATTTAAATGGAGCATATGGTTTCCAGGGCTCAAAGCTTGGGTCGGCGTTGAGGTATAAGTCATTGTAACCCTCGCTTACGTTTCTGCCTTCTTCATCATGAAAGGTTCGTAAGCGCATAAACTTATTTAAGCCGTTTTGATTAAACTCAAAGCCTAGCGGAAATTTAATTTTCGTTTTGACCCAAATTTGCTCGCCTTTGATAACGCGACGCCCACCAAAGTTACTACAGTTCTCAAAGCTCACAACACCGCCTAGCAGGCCAAAGCCTTTATGCCCTTCTCGGATATTCAGTTCGATAGAGGATGTTCCGTTAGTCGATTGTTGGTTCGAATAGAAAGTACCGCTAGAGTCGGATGTAAAGCTCGCCTCGCCAGATTG
>CAJQKX010000399.1 GCA_905479025.1 uncultured Paraglaciecola sp. | reverse complement strand
CTACAAACCCGTGGCCAAAATGACTTGACCACTTCAAAAAGCACAGCCTGACTTTAACGACCCTTTCATGCTTCCTATTTAAAACTATGTGAAGAATATTTTCCACAATTAAAGAATGACTTAGCGATTTTAAAGCAAACAAAAAGAGGCCCGCGAAATATACATAAGTAGGAAGCGAAATGGACGTTTTTTATAAAACATTATTATACTTTAATTTATATACAGTATTTTGTGAGGGAGGTTAATTTCTTATCCTGCCAATCCTGTGACTGCTTTGTGGAGGAATGTGCGGACCTTATTAAACAAAAACAAAACTCGGGCTTTATGACTGCAAAGATGAGCGAATTATAGTCATACGATTGAAACAAACGCGACTGGCAGGTGAGACATACAAATCAGTCAGTGATCTAGCACAGATTTTTCGACGAAATATCCATGAGTCAAATTTGTGCAAAGAAACCCGACAGTGAATATTCGCTTTAATTAAGGTTTGTCTCCATTTACCATCCAATGAAAGAAATTTAGTAAGGCGACAATAAAGTTAAATGTCACTGATTGAAACAAGAGTGCAACGACACAACAATCGTTTTTTTTCAACACCTTCTCATTAGCCTTTTAAAAACCTTGGATCCAACCAAATCCTTTTAATTTATAATTAATGCCAATACCCAAGCTTTAAAGCAGATTTGTAAAGCCCGCTCAAAATTATATTATTAGTTAATTATGCATGTAGCAAGATTGACGTCGTCAATAAATGACAAGCGTCAACTCAACATTACTGCCTGTTGAGTTGATGTCAAAAGTTTTGATTTAACACAGCAGACATTAATCTTGCACAGGCAGCGTTTTTTCAGCTTTATTTTTTTTGGGAGGCAAAGACTGCCAATAATCATGAATACCTATGGTTTCCCATGCCCACTTAATCCAGCTTAATATGGATGTGCTCAACCAAATTACCCACACCAACATGATGGCTTTGTAGAACCACACCGAAATACTCAAGATAGTAACAGTAGGTAACTGACCATCAGCTTTATCGGCAAACCAAGTAAGCGTATTGCCATAAGATTGATAACCTTTAATGCCCATGCTGGGGCTACTCAGCAAACTAATGGGTACAACAGCAATCAGAGAAATTATTGCCACAGCTGAAAAGGCATACAAAAAGAGTTGTGACAGGTTGAACAAGCCTCTTTGGATTCCTTTTGGTCTATATTGGCTGGCTGTGATTGAGGAAAACCAAAGTGCAATCAACACCAAAACGCCCCAGTTATTTAAACTTAGTCCCAACCCAAGTATTAACCATTGCACTGTACTAAGAGGTGAAAACTTCACACGAGCAACCAATAAGGCGATAAGAACAAAAGCCAATAATTCACCCCAGTACAGTATCGCAGGGCCTAAAAGTGGACCTTTAGCCCATAATATCCAGTGCTGGTTACTGACATTCACTTTAGTAGTGATGTTGCTTGATGGTGCATTTAGATTAATTTTGGGCGGTGAAAACACCCGTGAATTTTCAACATTAGAACGCATGGTGATCTGAATATTGTGTGTGCCAGGCGAAATAGGAATAGCCAATTGGCCAGACTCAGGTTGTAGATTAATTAACTTTCCATCTGTTTTAACTTCTTTTAGTTGAAAATTGACCGGCAAATCAATGTCATGCTCACCACCTCGGGTACTGCGATAATTAAAGGCCAGTTCAAGCTTTGATGTACGAGTGCCTTGGTCAATATGTAGATTGACGCTATCTATCGCTAAGGCTTCTCCTTTAACTGCACTTGGGCGAGTGATAGCAAGGTTTAACGATTCGCCTGAGTAGGGATAAAATGAATAGCTGAAATAATCCAAGGCATTCTGTTGTTCCAGAATCATGGGTAACCCCTCTAAGCCCAAATGCCAAGAAGGGCTAATAACAATTTGCCACCTTTCGATTAAATGTTTGTTGTCGGGAGCCATGAGCTGCATGGTGTGATTGCGATCTAATGTCGACGTCCAATTAAATACGCTTTCACCCGCTGAAATAGTGACGGCAACTTGATTGTTTTCAACTGTAATGTCATCACTGATAACATGTTCACCAGGAAGTGTTGGGATCATGAGATTGAGTGATCCCATATTAGGTGCGATGCGTTGCACCTCGGTTTTCACTGTCCACATTTTGTCGATGGTCAACACCCTAGTCACTTTTACAAAAGGTTGTTGTTTAAAACGAGTGGATACTGATGAATCCAATTGACTGGTATTTACTTTTGCCAAAAACTCCAGGGTATTACCTGTCAAAACGTTAGCTTGTGTCCCAACAATTTCCCAATTTCCGAACTTTTCGATATCGATGCGTTTAGGTTTGTCTTTAAACCTAAGCTGGAAGTTATCGACGGAAATTAAGCGGCCAGTGATAACTAAAGTCGAAATACCTTTAGAAACCGGCACGTATAACCAGCTATTTTGACGGTACACACCTAACAAAGGTTTATTATTCAAGATAAATGATTGCCCTTGCCAAAACTGGGAGCGGGGCAAAGCAACTGCGCTTTGACTATTGGCATGAATGGTCAGTTTGAGAGTTAAGACATTACTGTCAGCAGATACTTGCATCGAATTGATTGATGCACAGACTGGCGCGCAATCTGGCGCTTCGAGTAATCTAGTCTTCAATTCTTCAAGCATCGCTTGGCTGGGGAAACTATTGGCTTGTGCAGTTGGTGTATAAACGGGCATCAAGAATACGGCTGCTAGTAACGCAACTGTTGATGTATGTTTGAATCTATTAATGACCGGTTTTATAGCGTCTTTTAGCAAAAAATATAACCAAAGTAGCATCAAGGCAATGCCTGTTAATTTCAAAATTTTGTAAGTGGTTTTGGATAAAACAATCAGTTCAAACGTTTGTCCCTCAGCAACCGGACTGTTCCAAGTAAGAGAATACCGATGCCAACTCCAGTTTGGCATGCCGGAGCCTGCTTGCAGTAATGCATCAGACTGATAACGTTCCATAAAAGAATCCGCTTTTCTTATTCTTGCGCCATTGGCTGTTACCATTTCAACATCCGCCTCCTCTTGAAGAATGCTGAGTTTTTGCCTTGGTTGTGCAGAACGCATCTCAGTACTTCTATTTGCCACACCATTATCTGCGCTTTGGTGATATATATTTGTGTTGCCAGTTTCCAACTGAGGATAGATCACGTTACGGAGTTGTGTGGCACTAAAGAATAAAATTGAACCCAACGCCATTGCCGCGCTTGCGGCCCAATACATTTTTGCAGTTGCTTTAAGTTTGTCGAATGGCTGATGCTTTCTAACGGCAATAGCCACTAATAAATTGAGCATAACAATCACCGGCGCGCTATTTTCTTGATAAACGGCCAATAACATTAACGCTGTCATTATCCCAGCAACTAAACCAGATAAACGATATGCAGCCAGTGAAGCCAATAATACAATGAAACTAGCCCAAATTGACCAACTACTCCACCAGCTATCCGATACGCTATCTGCTCCAAAAACGGCAAAGAGCTTATTACCCGGAGGTAAATTTAAAGTCATGGTTACGCGTTCAAAATCACTTTCCCAACCTGCTACCGGCAGGGTAGATGTCGCATTAACTATACCGCTAGCGTTAATATCAACTTGAGAATAACGGTTTTCTATACCCCTTTCCTCTTCAGCTATGCTGGTGATGAGCACTGCGCCATCTTGATCTTCGGCTGATTCAAGAATAAAAGGCGCAGACACACTTAAGCGCCAACCTTCAACCATGCTGCCCGTCACCTTGTCTTTAAATGAATAAAGGGCATTGTCGAAAGATACCCATAATGTGCGATCTAACGTCAATTGATTTTCCAAATGCAAGGGTTTACCTCTATGCTGGATGTCATAACGCAGCGAGTTATTTTCAGACAGTAAATAGGCTGGATAGTTGTACCAAGCTTCAGGCATATCTACTTGGCCACTGTCAATAATGTTAGCGCCACTAAGCTTACCAAAGCGTAATTTCTCATTGGTTTCGAATGCCCAAACCTCATTTTTTGGCCAATGGTGTGATTGAGCTGGGCGTTGCCATTCTAGGTTAGTTGGAAGTGAATAAGCGTCAACCACAATTTTCCAACTGCCTGGCTTTAATTTTGCGTGCAGAACACCATCGGCGTCTAAGAAAGCAGGTGTTTCACTTTGGATACCTACGAGGTCAAAGTTTTTAGGTAGCACTTGACCAAGGGCAACTTCGCGCATTTTTCCAGAGACATCCACAGAAATAAGCGTTTTGAGCTTTATGTAAGGGCCGTCACTAATTTTTCTTACTACCCGCACACTGAGAGTCTCTTGTGTAGCCTGACCTTGGGTTGATTCTTGAAACCATAACTGGTTATTTTGAATTTTCGGAAAGCTAATTTCCTGGCCATAAATAGACAGATTCACTTGGGCAATTTGTCCAGGTAATGAAATACTGCTTGGCATTTCTTGCCAACTTAATCTACCTTCAATGACGTATTGACCTTTTTCTAATTCAATAAAAGGTTGGTTTTTGTGACTCAGAATTGGCGTTTTTTTGCCATTGACCTTTAATTCAATTGGCCAATATTTGTTATTTCCCAACAATGGGACAATACTTTTACTCAGCACTTCCCATGAGTGTTGAAATTCGGCTCCCTGCTGATCAACGTTTATATTTAATACGTTAGGCCATGCGCAAATGTGGTTGTTTATGTTGCTATATTCACTTTGGTTGATAAAAGGGCAGCTCAGGCTTTTGCTATCTTTGAGTACCCATGCCTCCCAGTTTTTCAATTGCTCGGGAACAAATTCCTCAGCAAAAGATGAAAATGAGGTTAGAAGAAAAAAGATAAACAGATTGCGCAGAGCATTGATTTTGACCACGGATATTGCCTTATGTGCTTTTATCGAGTGTGCTGGTTTAGCACAAGGCAAATAAATTGGCTTTGATAGACATCAAAAATACTGTTTATGTTTGCAGATGATGAAACATTCATGCACAGGTGAGGTAATATCGGTTTTTAGATTGATGAGAGATTTTCTGTGAGTTGGGTTTTCTTTACACTAAGTGCGGTGGTATTGCAGACGTTTCGTAACGCTTTGCAAAGTAAGCTAAGTGCTAATATGAGTACCTCGGGTGTGACCTTGGCTCGCTTTTTATTTGCGCCGCCCATTGCTCTGATATACCTGTTGCTGCTTTACATCTTTTCAAATCAAGACATCCCTGAGTTCTCCCTTAAATTTGTACTCCTTGTTTTACTCGCCTCTGTAATGCAAATTTCTGCTACTTCATTAATGGTCATTTTGTTTAAACAAAAGAATTTTTCTGTCGGCGCGGGGCTGGCCAAAAGCGAGGCTTTAGTGGCCGGTGTATTAGGGACTGTATTTTTTGGCAGTCAACTGAGTCTATTTGGTTGGATAGGCATCTTAGTGGGTGCGGCGGCGATATTTGTGCTCTCAGGTGGCGGTAGAAAAGGTCAGTTAAGCATTAAAACAGTGATAATAGGTTTGGCTTGTGGCACCTGTTTTGCGTTGACATCATTATTTGTCAGGGAAGCGAGTCATTTACTCAATGTGCCATTCCCTCACAGTGCTGCTTGGGTGTTGGTATGGGTGTTATGTATTCAAACTACCTTACTTGTGAGTTATATCGCGGTCAAAAACAGAAGCACTTTTATCGCATTAAAAAATAATGTAAAGATGACCTTAGCCACAAGTATTATCAGCTGTTTTGGTACCATATGCTGGTTTAGTGCGGTGTCATTACATCATGTTGCTTATGTGAAAACATTAGGCCAAGTTGAAGTATTATTAACCATGCTGGTCGCCATTTTTTGGTTGAAAAACAAAGTACAAAAACATGAAATCCTAGGTTTATTACTTATCGCTGCAGCTGCCATTCTAGTGATGTGGGCCTAATGTTTTGACATTAGCAAGCTATCAAGTCCCAGCAAAAGAATGCCAGATTGAGCAAGAAGTGAAGCGCAGCAAATTTCTAGGCTTTGTTGCGCCTGCTACCAGCCGCCAAGAAGCAGACGATTTCATCCGAACTATACGTAAACAACACCCTCACGCTAATCATGTGTGCTGGGCTTATATAGCGGGTGCACCCAATACGACTATTCGTTCCATGAGTGATGACGGCGAACCTAATGGAACAGCAGGCATGCCGATGTTAAAAGTACTCGAATACAGTGGTTACGGTGATATTATGGTGGTCGTAGTTCGCTACTTTGGTGGCACTAAGCTTGGCACTGGCGGGTTACAACGGGCCTATTCTGATGCTGTATCGCAAGTGCTAACAGATTTACCCATGAAGCTTAAGGTGGCACGTACTACCGTTCTATTAACCTTCGACTATACCCATGATGGCAACATATCTCGATTACTAACACGTTATGATGTCCAGGATATTGAACCTGATTATGCTCAGCAAGTGACACTAAGTATTGCAATTGCCACAAGCGAACTAAGCACGTTTAAGGCTGAACTCATCAATATCACAGCAGGTAACGTTGAGGTTTTGCTTCCGGACTCAGATTGATTTATTGTTTTGCCCATATACCCAAAGCCATTGGAGTTTCAGCTAGGCGGCAGAGGAACTCAGTCCCGTAAGCTTAGTTACACACTAGGTGCAACGTCGGTTACCGATTGGGGTGAGTGAGAGCAGATAACAACGCTGTAGTTTAAGGGGCACAGGTATAAATCACATTTCAACAACTAATCCGGCTTCAGGGTTAACCTTACCTTCACACACATTTAGATAATCTTCGGTTAAACCATGTGACCCGTTAAGCTGAGTCAACTTCAACCAACTGGCATTTCTGCGGATAGTAGACTGCATAAAAGCCGTAGTTTTTTGCTCGAATACTTCTGGTCCCAAGTCTTTGAGACGCTTTTGAATATGAGAGGGAGCGAAAAACATTTCGCTACGCTGTTGAATAAAATCAGCGCCCATACCGCCATCTTCCCAGTGGGTGAAACCAACATTTGAACAAAACTTCATGTTGTCGCCAAGGTGTTTATGCGATCTACTTAACCCCAGATCTGCTTAAGCAACGATCATAGCGTTAAGCTCTACGTCAGTTAAATTAAGGGATGGCTTATCTTTCTTTAAGCAATAAGCTACTAATCCTGCCAGTAAATTGAGCATAAATCCGTTCATACTGCGATGTCTTGAATGTTCTATGTAAGAAATGTTC
>CAJQKX010000398.1 GCA_905479025.1 uncultured Paraglaciecola sp. | reverse complement strand
GATGGCATTGAGTCCGAAATATTATGCCCCTTTGAGTATCAAGGTATTGCCGATACTGTGGATTACACAGAAATCAGTTGGCGTAATGGCAAGTTTGATCCAGAGCAGCTTGAAAACAAATTAGCAACTATATCGCGAGCAAAGCACAACTTAAAGCACTGGCAAAAGCATAAGCGAAGTCGAACTTTAGGTTTTTGTGTTTCCACTAAGCATGCTGACTTTATGGCAAAATATTTCTCTGATAAAGGGATTAAAGCAGTATCTGTGCATAGTAAGTCAAGAATGCCAAGAAATGTCGCATTAAGTCAGTTGAGTGTAGGCACAATTGATATTATTTTTTCAGTGGACTTATTCAACGAAGGTGTAGATTTACCATCAATAGATACAGTGATGATGCTTAGACCTACTGATTCAAAAATCGTCTTTTTACAGCAACTTGGCCGAGGACTTCGCAAGAGCTTAGAAACAGGTAAAAAAAGATTAGTTATTTTGGATTTTATTGGAAACCACTTTAGTTTTTTCCGGAAAGTGGATTCACTTTTTAGGGTTGGCGTAACCAATAGTGCCCGTAAAAAATTTTTATCAAATGCTAGAAAGGGCAATTTAAGTTTACCGAAAAACTGTTTTGTAAATATTGAACTAAACGCCATAGACATCTTGCAGAAGTTAGTTTCAAACAATATTAATAAACAAACTGATATTTATATTGGGCTTAAGGAGTCTTTCGATAGACGGCCTACTTTATCGGAGTTTTATCATGCTGGTGGAGCCGCAGAAACTATCCGGAAGGAACATGGCAGTTGGTTTGCATTTATAGATGATCAGCAAGATTTAGATGACGTAGAAAAGGCAGTATTTGAAACGTTCCAAGGTTTCCTATCTGAAGTTGAAACCACGATGTTAAATAAGTCTTTTAAACTAGTTTTACTCGAAGCTTTGCTAGAACTAGACGGATTTGCAAACTCTATTGAATTGCCAGTTTTGGCAGTGAAATCATTGAATATTTTTAAACGACATCGCCTATTATTACAAGACTTGCCTATGGAATTTCGTGATGTTTCAGATTACGAGAATATAAATGAATCCAGGTGGATAATATATTGGAAAGATAACCCTGTAAATGCCTGGGTTGGTGGAAATAAGAAAACAGGCGATGTGTTTTTTAAATTAGAGAGTAATAGTTTTGCAGCAAGGTTTGAAATACCTGCCAACTTAAAAAATTCGTTTTCAAATATGTTGCAAGAACTCGTTAATTATCGGTTTTTGCAATATGAAGCTCGAATAGCAAGCAAGGAAGCCAGCGCTGACTTTGAGTTATCTAATGTTGTTGCAATCGATGCAGTGCCAAAACAATCCATTCCTTACTTTCCTGATTTAAAGATTGCCTGTGGGCATTTTAAATCAAGCGAACATGAAGTCAGTGAAATGATCGACGTGCCAAAATATTACGGTAAGTTAGATCCCACCCGACATTTTGTAGCTAATGCTAACGGCAATTCAATGAATGGTGGAATGCATCCGATTAAGCATGGCGACTTGTTACTATTAGAAAGAATAACTCCTGAACATGCTGGGAGTATCAGTGGTAAAACTGTAGCAATAGAGCGTCAAGGAGAAACAGGAGATGAGCAATATCTATTGCGAAATGTTAGTAAGATAGGTAACCAGCAATACAAACTTATCGCCCAGAATACTGACTATGAGCCTATGGATGCTGATGAAGATATGAAAACATTGGCGTTTTTAAAAACGGTCATTAACCCTGAGGACGTTTATGCTCATAAGGAATTTATGCGTGAAAACATCCCTCCTATATTTGGCTTGGAATTTAACAAAGGGTTATGGGAATCAGGGCATGTAAGGCCAAAAGCCTGTGAAGATCAATTTCTTCTGGTGACATTGAACAAGCAAGGTAAAGTTATGGAGCAACAGTATAAGGACTATTTTATTGACCAAACAACCTTCCATTGGCAAAGCCAAGCTAGTACTAAAAGTGATAGTGCTAAAGGAAAAGCTTTGCAAAAAGACAAAAATGTACACCTTTTTGTGCGAAAAAATAAATTGTCAGGTGGGAAGGCTTCACCTTTTTACTACTTAGGGAAACTTGATTACCAAAGTCATCAAGATGAAATGCCAATGAGTGTTACTTGGAAATTACAAACTCCACTTCCTACTGAGCTCTTAAGCCATTTTCAAATATAAACTGAAACTAACGTGTAAGAGTTTGAAAATAAAAAGGCAGCACTAAATTAAAATATATAAGCAGAATTTACAGGGGCACCCATCATAATTTATCCTTAGCGCAACGGGGTTAAATAGGTAAACTGCCTCTGAAATCTCTGAGAAATTTGTTACACTGCGTCTTTTTGACAGGAAACAAAGATGCTAAAACTCCACGGATTCTCTTCCAGTAATTACTACAACGTACCTAAGCTCGCCCTGCTTGAAAAAGGCCTACCGTTTGAAGAGGTCGTGTCCTATACCGGCGTCGGTCCGAAATACAGGCCTGAGTATCTGCAAAAGAGCCCCTTGGGCAAAGTGCCTTGCCTTGAGACACCGGAAGGCTTTATCAGCGAGTCCCGGGCGATCCTTGAATACATCGAGCGAGCGCATCCAGAACCTTCCCTGTTACCCGACACGCCGTTTGGTGTTGCCAAAGTACAGGAGTTCTCGCAGTTCATAGAGCTGTATTTTGAGCTGGTGGCACGCCGATTGATTCCGAACCTGCTAAGCGGCAGACAAGCGGATCCGGCGGTGCTTAAGGAAGTAGAATCAGGTCTTACTAAAGCAGCCGCTGCGCTGGCGACATTATCCAGCTTTGAAACCTTTGCTTATGGCGATCAGTTTACGCTGGCCGATATCGCCGCGATCCTGAACTTGCCCATCGTCCGCGACGTGGGTAACCGGTTCTTTAACAAAGATCCCTTGGCTGCAGTGCCCGGCCTGAGCGACTACTGCGCACGCATGGAAGAGCGACCCCACGTCAAAACCATCCGCGCCGATGCCGCAGCTGACAGGCCGGGTTTTATGGCACATTTGAAGGAACTCTACGGGATTTAGCATAAAGAGGCGTACATAACGCCGTTTATAACCAATATTAGCTCTGAGTTTGGCTTGCTTAGTCAACTTTGCAACAGGGTTTTCACCGCATGTTTCACCCAAACGGCGCAGCTCATGTGTGATGCGTGGACTGCCATACACACCGCCACTTTGTACATAACTGGCTTTAATTTTTTAAGCAATCGTTCATTGTCTTTTGCTGCATGAGATTGAGGCTCTTTCAACCAAGCGTAAAACCGCTGCGGTGGACATTTAACACCTTGCACATGGTGTTAACGCGGTAAACATCGTAAAAAATGAGCCCGTCCTGTTGTGCTACCTAAACAACCACTGCTTTACAGCCTCCATATTTTGGATCACCACTTGTTGTGCTCTGGGATCGGCCGCAACCACATTGATGTCTATACGCATCATCTGCATCAGGTATGGAACAAGTGCACCTCTTACTTGGATCAGCAAGCGCTTGTCACTCATACCGTAATCATTGGCAACAATGGCTTGTTGTTCTGGCGATAAACGTTGGTCAGGTGTAAAGCAAACATTAACCATAGTGTTCCATGCTTCGTCTTGTTCAATCGAATGCTTAGCCTGGCCATCGGGCTCTGGTGTGCCGTAAAATCGGGTGAGTACAAAATCACGGTAGTCGTTATTTTTTTCACAATAGGCGCGCACATGCCAACGCATGCCAGAGTGAACAATAGAGTGGGGCACTATAATTCGCCCGCCAGTATCTGGTGCATTCACCGAGCGATAATCCACTTCGAGTCGCAGTTTGTTGCGACAGGCCTTTACGACTTGGCGCAATACTTCTGGTCGAATACGATAAGTGGGCAGGGGAATTTTGTGGGTGTAGTCAAACCCTAGTGCCATGTATTCAAAGGTATTGACCAAATCATTATTACGATGGATTAATTGTAAATACTCATCTGCATCGCCTAATGTGACTTTGGGAGCAAAGGTTTCGGAAGGTTCGTAACCTTTAATGGATGAGTTATAGACTAAGTTACCAGGCCCGACCGAGCTGAGGTATTCATTGATATCTTTTGAGGCTTGCTGGCGACCAATGCCAAAGTAATCGATTAAATGCCCAGCGTTGAGTTTGCCTTCCCATAGCGCCACAATTTCAATTAAACGATAACGTTGTAGTAGGTCATACCGAAAAGGCCAATGTGCTTTTTGTTTCATAGGTGTAGTTAATGGCTACGTAATTAGTATAAATAACACCATAAAACAGGGTGGTTCGCAACGTTATTTTTACTGGGTGTGTATGTTTTGTATACATGTGACAACAATCGTAAAACCTCCACGTCAATAAAATCATGGTGCTATGTCATTTGTACTGATTTTTTTGCCAAATCATTTGTTATACCTGCCTGAAAACTAAACATGTGTATCCGAACAGTGATTTATAAGTCGTTATTTACGACATATGCTTAGTTCACGTTTTAATCAATAGGCAGTCAACATGACCATTTCACAGCATGCTCAAAAGCGTTGTCAGCAACGTGGAATTTCCCCCGACCTTGTTTTATTGCTCAATACATTAGGTATGGAAACGCAACAAAAAGGTAATACTTACGTATTGGAATTAGACAAATACACTAAGAAAACCCTGAGTAAAAAGTTGAAGGGTTTGTTGATGCAAATTCAGCGTGATGTGTTCGTGGTTATCTCAGACGATGACAATGTAATAACAGCCGCTCACAAACATTAAGGGAAAACAAAATGGATTTAACGCTATTGATCACAAACGCTTGTGTTGCAAAAAAAGGGAATGATTATGACACTATTTGCTGAGCCTGACCTCATCGGATGTCCACATTGCCATCAGAAATATCATAGACAAGTGCTCTGTTCATTTAATAATTTTGAGCAAGTGACCTATTCTGATGGCAGCACTACGTCTGGTATCAACAATATCATCGTGAGTGAAACGCGCTGTATTCAATGTCAAAATATTATTTGCAATGTGCAAAGTTTACCCGCACTGCAAGTTAAACCCTTGAAGCCTTTTTGGCGAAACTGGTTTGTTAAACCAGATGAATATGTACTTATTCCTCATGCATCAATTGATGTGTATTTTGAGTTGTTTTATATTGCCGCTGAAGTACAAGAAAAACGTAGTTGGGCAGTGAATGCTTATCGACTCTATAACCAAAATTTTCTGATGTATGGTAAAGAGCGTATCGCCAGTGTCGTAAAGCAACACAGCTATCGAAAAATAACCGATTTTTTATTGGCTCACCCACCCACACCAATATATGAAGAATACATATTAGCTCACCCAACCTCACCAATATATGAAGAATACAATCTGCTGTGCGCTGATATTTATCGTTTGCGCGGTGATTTTTCACGCTCTAAAAAAATATACAATACGGTTATCAACGAGGAATTTGAGCATGTTGTTGAGCAAGGGAAACAATGGTGTGACACCAACAATGCTAGTCTAATGGCGATTAAAGAATACACTCAGCGAGCCATATAAAAAAAGCTAACTGAAGTGTAGGCGTTAAGTTGACCCTGACCCTGACCCCAGTTTTACTAACTTGGCTCATTTGTAAATTTTAAAAGGAAACATAAGTATGCTTGCTAAAGAACGAAAATCGGGTGTTGCTATCTTTCAAGTTGACAACTTTGTAATGGGTAGAATTGAAGTGACCTTTTCTGGCCGCACTTTGAAACAAATTCTCACAGGTAAGCACGTCATTTTGAAATGTTCTTTTGTAGAGAAAAATACGTCATCGAAAAATGTTTACTGTGAGTTTAATTATGAAAAAGCCGGTTTAGTGAGATTTAAGGACGCAGATACAACCGTCGGTGGTGTCAAGTTAGAAGATGGACACTTATTTTTCACAGCAAACGCTATTACTTCTCAGATCCAAGTCTTTGTAACTGAAAAAAAATATACCTTAGTATTTAAGAACATTAATTTATATGACTTTCTGCGTGAGGTTTTTTGTTTATGGAAAGTTGATATATCTTTTTTGACAGACAGCTTCACACATGGGCAAGGTGCATCGTTATCTATGGAAGTACCGAAAAACATCACGATAACATCACTAGAGCCTAAAGATTTCCCCAGGGAGTGTATCGAACTTCCAATTTTTAGTTATTTTTATGAAAATAAATTTACTGAATTTCTACCATGGACAGAGGACTTCCAATAACACTTATGCAGAACATAAACGAAATTGAATTTAAAGTCGTTTCTATGTGTAACGGTTACGGAGATTCAG
>CAJQKX010000397.1 GCA_905479025.1 uncultured Paraglaciecola sp. | reverse complement strand
GTCGATTAAATTGGCTGGGTGTTTGCCTACATATTTCAACAGGTGCGCCGCCCACCGGACCTTCTCCGGCTAAATTGTGAGGAACAAAGGCA
This sequence comes from uncultured Paraglaciecola sp., assembly GCA_905479025.1. Next base: position 7,405 of record CAJQKX010000397.1, on the reverse strand, counting down.
TCGTTGGGCAGTTGCCATAGTAATTCATCAAATTGCTCGGCTTGGCTTTGGTCTTGACAATAAACTAAACATTTTTGTTTGTGCCGATAACTACGGGTCGCCAACAAACAAGCCAGCGCAAAGTGCGCTGGCTGTTGGTGTGTGTCATCTGTTTCATCAAGCAGATAAAACGTTACATTAGACATATACGAAGTGGTTCCTAAGATGTGGTTCCTAAAAAGCGTGATTAATCTTCTGTTTCAATACCAGCACGGTTCATTAAGAACTGAGACAACATAGGCACAGGCCGACCAGTAGAACCTTTTTCTTTACCTCCAACCCAAGCTGTGCCCGCAATATCCATATGGGCCCAGTTATATTTACGAGTAAAACGAGACAAAAAGCAGGCTGCAGTGATTGCGCCTGCAGGACGGCCACCAAGATTGCTCATATCAGCAAAAGGACTTTCAATTTGATCTTGATATTCATCCCATAAAGGTAAACGCCAAGCTTTATCGCCACTTTGTTCAGATGCATTGATCAATTCATGAGCAAGAGGGTTATGGTTACTGAATACTGCGCTAGCGTGTTTGCCTAAAGCCACAACACAAGCACCCGTTAATGTAGCAACATCTACTACCAACTCAGGATCGAAACGTTCTACATAAGTTAAGGCATCACATAATACTAATCGCCCTTCGGCATCGGTATTGAGCACTTCAACTGTTTGGCCTGACATAGTGGTTAAAATATCACCAGGTCGGTATGCATTTGCATCGGGCATATTTTCACAACCCGCTAAAATACCAACAATATTAATCGGCAGATTCAGAGCGCTAATGGTATGCATTGCCCCTAACACTCCAGCTGCACCACCCATATCATATTTCATTTCATCCATGGCTTCGCCTGGCTTGATAGAAATACCACCTGAATCGAAGGTTAATCCCTTACCGACTAAAACGATTGGCGCTTGATCTGATGGGCCCCCTTTATGCTCCATAATAGTCATGATTGACTCATTGACGGAGCCTCGGCCCACAGCCAAGTAAGTGTGCATACCTAACTCGTCCATCTGTTTTTCATTGACTGAGCTAACATGCAGGTTTTCATAAGTAACGGCTAACATCTCTGCTTGTTCAAGTAGATATTTGGGATTACAAATATTTGGTGGCATATTGGCTACATCTTTAGCGGTTTTAGCGCCTTGCGCGACGGCTAAACCATGCCCAAGTGCTCGTTCGCCAATGGATAACTCGCGACGTGTGGATACATTAAAAACGATTTTTCGCAATGGCCTGCGTAATTCACCTTTTTTGGTTTTAAGCTGTAAAAAAGTGTAAAGCGAATCTTGTGTGGCTTCTACAGCTTGGCGCACTTTCCAATATGTATCGCGACCTTTAACATGTAATTCAGTCAAGAAACTAACCGCTTCCATTGAACCTGTTTCATTTAACGTTTTAATAGTTTTGGAGATGATTTGTTTGTATTGGCGTTCGTCTAGTTCGCGCTCTTTGCCACATCCTACTAACAATACTCGCTCACTTAAGATGTTAGGTACATGGTGAAGTAATAACATTTGACCGGCTTGACCTTCCAAATCCCCTCTTCTTAGTAGGTTACTAATATAGCCTTCACTAATAATATCGAGCTGTTCGGCCACAGATGTTAGACGCCTAGGCTCAAACACACCTACCACAATACAGGCGCTGCGTTGTTTTTCTGGACTGCCACTTTTTACGCTAAATTCCACTTTGAATCCTCGTTACATGATGAATAATACTGCAACCATTTTTCCTTTTAATTCATAATTGAAAGGCGACGTTGGGTAATACAGCTATATTATTGTAAGATTAACTTCAGCCGGACATAATCTGTAAATAAGATCGTGGCTGAGTGCATTAAATATGCACACTTTATAAATTAAACTTGTGAAAACGTTAAGTTTACTTAAAATTTCCCATAGTGCCACTAAAAATACTACTTTCCCTTGGATGTGTTGTGCTGATTTTCCGCTATTTAATGAAAGAAACTTTGAAGTCTCAACTGGCAATTTTTATGTTGTTGATGGCTATTTTTATTACGCAAAAATTCGTCAAGGTATTAGCTGATGCCTCTGAAGGAGAAATCCCTGCTGGTTTAGTATTAGGTTTTTTAGCTTTGCATACGCCGGTTTTAGCGTCAATAGTGTTACCACTGAGCCTGTTTTTGGGCATTATGTTGGCACATGGCCGATTGTACGTCGACAGCGAGATCAGTGTTATGCGGGCATGTGGTATCAGTGAGTGGTATATCACCCGTGTTATGCTAATCCTTGCTTTTTTTATGTCTTTATTTACAGGGGGATTAACTCTGTGGCTAACGCCTTTATCCATTGAAAGTACTTACCAACTAGAAGAAAAGGTCGGTGCACAAAGTGGCTTAACAAGCTTGATCCCTGGACGTTTCCAACAAACTGCCAATCAGCAAGCCGTAATATTTGTACATGATATCGATAATAGTCAGAACCCCTTAAGAAAGGTTTTTCTAGCACAAAGAGATGCAGACTCCGATTCTGAAGATGTGCGAATTGTGTATGCAACCAGTGGTGGCATAAAAGAGCAAGTAAATGGCGCCCAAAAATTGATACTGAATCAAGGCAAACAATATGAGGGCGAAGTGGGTAGGCAAGACTATCGGGTTGTTGAGTTTGAAGAGTATCAAATTCAAATTGCTGAACAACAACCTGAAAAAAAACGTAGAAAATTAAGTGCATATCCAACCGCAGACCTAATAACTGACCCATCATTAGATGCGCTAGCAGAACTTCATTGGCGCATTGCTATTCCTTTATCGCTACCATTTTTGGTACTGATTGCGGTGCCCCTCAGTGCCGCTGATCCTAGACAAGGTCGCTTTGGAAAAATGTTTCCTGCATTGTTGCTGTACTTAGGCTACTTTATGCTGCTAATGGCGGGGAGGAAGGCATTAGAAGATGGCAACATACCTGAGCAATTAGGATTATGGTGGGTGCATGCAGTGTTGTTATCCATTGGAGCCGTATTATTGCTAAAAGGTCGTCCTTTTGGTGTAAAGCTGCGTGCTCGATTAAAAGGTGATGTCCATGCTTAAAATACTCGATGTATATATTGCTAAGACTTTGCTGGCAACAACTGCACTGAGTTTGAGTGTGTTGATAGGATTAAGCGCCTTAATTAAATTTATCGAGCAGATGAAACAAGTAGGGCGTGGCAGTTATGATATGACAGTCGCATTAGTGTATGTCTTACTTAGTTTACCCAGAGATGTTGAGCAATTTTTCCCTATGGCTACCTTGATTGGAGGACTAATTGGTATGGGGATTTTGGCTAGCAACAGCGAATTGGTTGTGATGCAAGCAGCCGGTCAAAGCCGCTGGAATATTATTACTTCTGCCATGAAGTCCGCTCTATTAATGATGTTATTTGTGATGTTCATAGGTGAATGGGTTGCTCCTGTTACTGAAACAAAAGCCAAAGAAATACGAACTCAGGCTATTTCTGGCGGTAGTTTATTTGCTTCTGACAGAATAACCTGGGCAAAAGATGGTGATAACTTTGTGAGTATCGGTGAAGTGGTCGATACCAATACTTTGCGTAAGGTCAATGTATACGAGTTCGATGAGAATCTGGTACTAAGGCAAATTATCAGTGCTTTGCAAGCGAATTATAGCGAGGATGGTTGGCAATTAGAGCAAGTCAAATACACCTTTATTGACGATCAGAGGATCCGATACCAACAACTTGACAAAGGGATGTGGTTGTCGACACTCACACCAGACAAACTAGGTGTCGTAACAGTCAAGCCTGAAGCTCTGTCGATTCGGGGGTTAGTTGAATATGTTAATTATAGTAATAATAACAGCCTAGATCCTAGTCGCTACGAGTTAGCCTTATGGCGAAAAGTACTGCAGCCTTTGTCTGTCGGTGTGATGTTGTTAATGGCATTGTCATTTATTTTTGGACCGCTTCGCAGTGTTACCATGGGAGCGAGAGTGATATTAGGGGTATTAACAGGCTTTGGCTTTTTTGTCAGTAACGAAGTATTTGGCGCTTTAAGCTTGGTTTACCAACTTCCACCGTTCATAGGGGCAGCTCTGCCTAGCTTAGTTTTTGCCGCTTTTTCAATGTATTTACTGCAAAGAAAAGGTTAGTGTCTGTCCGTTTATTCTTGTATTTTCCCCCAAGAAGAATGATGGTTATCTTCTTTGCTTAACACCAATATTTCAGTTTGGGCGATCCTGTCTTGCAATGATTGTTTTGATTTGAAATCCAACAACACTAAAATAGTGCCTAATCCGCCAAACGAACATATTAAACGCAAAAGTGCGCGTCTATAGCCAAAAGGTTTCTCATTGGTACTAAATAAACGAAGGCGCCACGCTCTCATACCTATAGTTTGACCGCCATTTCGCCAAAACCAAAGAAAAAATCCAACAACCCATAAGGCTACCCATACCTGCAAAGTTAATTGATAGCTAAAAGACTGTTGAATGAGATCACTAAAGTGCTCATAACCTTGATTGTCCAGCACATTGTTTTCAACTAGCAACAACATTGTCAGTAACATTATCATTGCCGCACACATGCCGACAGCTACCGCCACTAATATGTCGTATACCATGGCAGCTAGTCTACGTAAGAAATTGGCTCGGATGTGTTGTGGGTGCGAAGAGCTCACAATATACCTTGATAGAAATAAAGTTAGAGCTTATCAGTAAAATCACAGAAATATACATTTTGAGATGACTTAATATTTAAATTTTTATTAGCCATCAGGTTTTGATCATCAGCGTTCAGTAGTATGTTAAAAAACATGTGTTTGCAGGCTCATGAATTTTCTATAAGCCGATCTTCTTGCGGTGCTGAAAAAATAAAAGCAATAAAGTGTAGATTGAGTAAAAATTTTATACCCATGCAACGCCAAACTGGCAAACCATGCTTCAACTTTTGCGGGTATTGTGATCCAACGCTCTAAGAGCGATTGCTTTATATAATGCTTTCGACAGTCTGCATCTATTATTATCCGAGTTTAGGTTAACTATTTTGATACAGCCAATCTGTTTTTTAATGCAAATCGATCAGTATTTTCTTTTTTTTTGCTAAAAACCAGGCAATATCATACCCACTATAAATACTATGAATTTTTATTTCATTCTTAAATAAGGCATATTTATCGTACTCCATTAACTTTGAGGTTTCTATGACAATTCTTGGGTTCCCTGCTGAGATTAAGCCACAGGAAAAACGTTGTGCTGTGTTACCAGTAAACGTTAAAGCATACAAATTATTGGGTGCTACTGTGCATGTGCAAGCTGGTATTGGTCAACATATCCATGTGAGTGATGAGGAATACGCAGACGCTGGAGCTGAAATTGTGGCTAGTCGCCTTGATTTATTAGCTAGTGCCGACATTGTACCTAGTTTGCACAAGCTCAGTACAGATGACCTTCGTCATTTAAAGCCCAACGCCCTTATCATGAGTTATTTAGACCCATTTAATGAGAAGGGATTTGTAGCCAGTCTTTGTGACAATGATATCACCAGCATCAGTATGGAAATGATCCCGCGTATTAGTCGTTGTCAAAAGATGGATGCCCTCAGTTCTCAGGCAAGTTTGGCGGGTTATGTCATGATGATGCAAGCGGCTAATCAGCTTGAAAGTGTTTTACCCATGATGATGACGCCAGCAGGCACCCTTAAGCCCGCTAAAGTATTTGTCATTGGTGCTGGGGTGGCAGGTTTACAAGCTATCGCCACGGCTAAACGCCTAGGTGCCAGTGTCACGGCTTTTGATACCCGCACCGTGGTAGCCGAGCAGGTTCAATCCTTAGGTGCTAAGTTCTTGAATATCGATTTAGGTGAAACCGGTGAAACAGGGCAGGGTTATGCTCAGGCTTTAACGCCACAGCAAATGCAAATTCAGCAACGCGAACAAGCTAAATGTATTGCCGAGTCAGATATAGTGATCACCACCGCTCAGTTATTTGGGCGTAAGCCTCCCATGCTTATCGACATAAAAACGGTTGAATCGATGCAAGCGGGCAGTGTGATAGTTGATATGGCCGCTGAAAATGGTGGTAACGTTGAAGGCACCATATCGGGTGAAATTATCAAGCACGAAGGAGTAACTATTATTGGCACGGGTTATTGGGCAAATGGAGTAGCCAAACATGCCACACAAATGTACAGCAATAACCTGTTTAATTTAATCAGCGAATTTTGGCACAAAGAAGACAATATTTTTCAGCTCGATCTTGAAGACGAAGTTCAGTCTGGTTGTATCATTACTCATCAAGGACAAGTAGTGAATGCCATGCTTAAGTCTGTTTATGAGGCTAATAATCAAACCACAAGCGAAAAAGAGGATCAATGATGGACGCCATATACTTACTATTCATTTTACTACTGTCAATTTTTGTTGGTTTTGAACTTATTCAAAAAGTTCCTGCTACCTTACATACACCTTTGATGTCTGGAGCGAATGCCATCTCTGGTATCACGGTTGTGGGTGCGTTGGCCTTAGCTGGCAGTGACCGCATGGGTGAATATTCCACTTATCTTGGTGCATTCGCAGTCTTTTTGGCGACGATAAACGTCGTGGGTGGTTATTTGGTTACTGACCGAATGCTTGCCATGTTCAAGAAAAAGCAGTAGGAAAATATGATGATAGAAACTACCACAACCGATCTAGTAATCAACTTCAGTTATGTACTCGCTGCTGCCTTATTTATTTTTGGATTAAAGCTGCTTGGCCATCCTTCTTCAGCTCGCAAGGGTAACTTGCTTTCAGCCATTGCGATGCTGATTGCGATTGTCGTCACCATGTTCGATAACAACATTGTTAGTTTTCAGATGATAGCTATTGCGATGTTAGCAGGTAGCATAATAGGTATCCTTGCCGCTAGGATGATAGCCATGACTGCCATGCCAGAAATGGTGTCATTGTTGAATGGTATCGGTGGTCTTGCCAGCTTGTTTGTGGCTTGGGCGACGGTTGAAGCTAATAGTGAGTTTACAGCTTTCACCATGATAGTGACATTTTTGGCCCTTTTAATTGGTGGTGTGACCTTCTCAGGAAGCCTGATTGCCTGGGCAAAACTGAGTGAACGCATTTCTGGTCGTTCGATAACGTTCGCAGGTCAGTCGGCGTTTAATAGTCTATTGGTACTGGCTATTATATTTACCGCTTATCTGTTTGTTGCCCAGCCCACAATGCTGGCTGATATACCCATCGACTTTAATGTGGTGTTGTGCACAGCCATGGGTTTTGCTTTGTTGTTTGGCATCATGTTGGTATTACCCATTGGTGGGGCAGACATGAGGCGTAGGAAAAACTACCACTTCTATTAATCTAGCAGCATCTTTAGGTGTTTTAGAAAAAAAAGTGCTTCTAATTGATGCAGATC
>CAJQKX010000396.1 GCA_905479025.1 uncultured Paraglaciecola sp. | reverse complement strand
GATAGAAAGCCGATTTCATATAAAGAACAAAGTGTACCTGGGGAGATTTTGACGGGTAGTAATTATGCATTATTAGCAAATAAATATTCAGATTTTCGGCCTACGAAAAAAAATGAAGTTACTCCTGATGCTTTCAGAATACTAGTAACTATGGGCGCGATAGACAGTCAAAACGCTACTCTAAAGATATTGAGAGGATTAGAGGCGATCAAGAGCATAAGCTTTAAAGTAACTGTTCTTTTAAGTCAAAAATCTCCTCATTTTGATGAGGTTAAATCGTTTTGTGAGAGGCATAGTTCATTTAGGCATATTGATTTCACGGATGAAATGCCTAAGTTGATGAGTAGGCATAACCTTTCAATCGGTGCTCCTGGATCCACATCTTGGGAAAGAGCCTGTCTAGGATTGCCTACAGTCATTGTTCCTCTCGCTGACAATCAAATCTATATAGCAAAAAAATTAGTCGATTATGGTGCTGCAATTCAATTGAGTTATGAAAGTATTTCAAGTGACTTAGAGGGCGTGTTGAAAGATATGACATCTAATTGGCTTATCTTCCATGAAAAAGCGCTTCAAATAACTGATGGTAAAGGAACGATTCGAGTCGCAGATAAAATTGAGAAGCTGTTCGAGTAAGATATGAAAAAAATTACATTGTTAATTTCAGAGAGTAATCATCCAGTTTATCCTTTTTTAGAAAGATGGAAAAAAGAAAAAGAGAATATATATGATATCTCTCTAGTCACTAGGTCTAAAGATATTACACAATGTGGAGATATTCTTTTTTTAGTTTCCTGCTCTGAAATTATTCACGAAGCTACTCGCGCTCTCTTTCTTCATACGCTGGTTTTACATGCAAGCGACTTGCCAAAAGGTCGTGGATGGAGCCCTGCTATATGGGATGTTTTAGAAGGCGGAGACAAATTAACTCTTTCTTTATTAGAGGCCAGTGATCCTGTCGACACAGGTAATCTTTGGAGAAAAATTAGTTTACCTCTGAATGGGTCGGAGCTATTTGAAGAAATAAATGATTTATTATTTAAGGCCGAATTAGAGCTTATTGAGTGGGCCTGTCTTAACCAAGATAGTGTAAGGCCAAAGGTGCAAGTGGACACTGATTCGAGTTATCGTCGAAAAAGAAATCCTGAAGATAGCCTGTTAGATATTCATAATTCACTGGATAGTCAGTTTAATTTATTAAGAGTAAGTGACCCTAATCGTTACCCAGCTTTTTTCTATAAAAATGGCCAAAAATACATTATTAGGATCGAAAAAGATGAGCAATAAATATATCGAAATAGATAAGAGAAGAATTGGTCCGGATTTCGCACCATATATAATTGCAGAAATGTCGGCTAATCATAATGGCGATATTAATAAAGCGATGAAAATATTAGAAATGGCAAAGGAGTGTGGGGCAGATGCAATTAAATTGCAGACATATACTCAAGACACATTAACAATTGATTGTGAAACACCCGACTTTAAAATTGAAGGAGGGTTATGGCATGGACGAACACTTTATGATTTATATCGGGAGGCGCACATGCCATGGGATTGGCACGTTCCCTTATTTAAAAAAGCAAAAGAATTAGGGATAACAATCTTTAGTTCACCGTTTGATAATTCCGCTGTTGATTTATTAGAAGAGCTTGGTGCACCTGCTTATAAAATTGCTTCATTTGAGGTAATTGATTTGCCGCTTATCGAATATGTGGCTGCAACAGGAAAGCCAATGATTTTATCTACAGGTATGGCGAATGCAGAAGAAATTGAAGAAGCGGTTCATGCTGCAAGAAATTCCGGATGTCGACAGTTGATGTTGCTTCATTGTGTGAGCGGTTACCCAGCACCTGCTAGTGATTATAATTTAGCGACATTAAAAGATATGGCTACTCGTTACTCAGTATTAACAGGCTTATCCGATCATACGATAGACAATGCAACGGCTATAACATCTGTAGCTTTCGGGGCATGCGTTATAGAAAAGCATGTCACTCTTAATAGGGGGGGAGGTGGGCCAGATGATAGCTTCTCACTTGAGAAATCTGAGCTATCTCAGCTTTGTAAAGAGTCCCAGGTGGCTTGGGAATCTATAGGATCTGTAAACTATGATCGAAAAGAGAGTGAGAAAAATAATACAGTATTTAGACGCTCATTGTACTTTGTCACAAATGGTATGGAGGGCGAGGTAATTACGACAGATATGGTTAAAAGTATTAGGCCTGGATATGGACTCCCTCCTAAGTACTTGCCAGAAATACTAGGTCAGAAACTATTACGTGATGTTGTAATTGGAGATCGTGTTGATAGCACCTCAGTGTATTTGGATAGTAATAAATGAAATCGGTTGCATTTATAGCTAATTACCAAAAGACAATTTTCTTTCATTATGTTGCGGTCGAGCTTGCAAGACAGAATGTAAATATATATTGGATTGCGGTATCTAAAATATGGACAGATTGGTTAATATCAAAAGGTGTTGATAAGGGGAGGATTCTTTATCTTCCTCGGTCTACTGCAAGAAACGGAGCTTCCCCGTTGGGTGATTTTGGGTTAAATGAGCTTATTTATTCAGATCGAACATTTAGGACGGAGGCTGGTTTTGGCCAAAAATATTTAGAATCGATCCAAAAGCCAGTGTGTGATTTCATTTCGAGGAATAATATTTCTTTCGTATTTGGAGAGGC
>CAJQKX010000395.1 GCA_905479025.1 uncultured Paraglaciecola sp. | reverse complement strand
GACCGCTCCTGGTCGCAACATTAGATGCAGCTTTCGATGCCGGTCTGGTGTCCTTTGGAGATGACGGTCGAATTTTGATTTCGGAGAAACTTATTGAAAGCGATCAAGCTTCAGCCGGAATTGGCCGACACCTAAAGCTTAACCGCATAAATGATGAAGTCAGGAAACGGCTAGCTTGGCATGAAGCAAACTTGTTCGATAAGTAAATAAAAAGGAATTGCTCTCCCTCCCATCTGTAAATTGTAGAGCTTAAAAGTTCACGTCTATTCCAAGGCTTGCGGCATAACCAGTAATGCCACCTGTGAAGTAAAAGCCCGGCAATTTAAAAACTAGAAAGCATCAAGTAAAACCTTTGCAGCACGGCGCTTATAGCAACCTAAAAACGCAAAATTGCCGCATGATAAGCATCAACTAGATGCTGCAGAATATCCTTTGGTTAAGGGAACCCTCGGACCCAAATACTCTGAAAACGGAAACCAAAAGTACTAACGGTAAACATTTCAACTTATTTGACCGAAATTCACCAAACTTTGGCATAATCTCAAAAGTAAAAAGCTTATCTGAAAACTACCTTGACGATACTTACTTAAAAAAAGTGAAATATATTCTTAACTTTAACAGATGGAATGATTGCGTATGTTCTTTAATAAGAAAATTGATCCTAATCCGTTAGGAGTTCCCTTAGGTGAGATTAATGAAATTTTAAAATCTACGACCCTTCAATCCAAACTTGTTACAGGTGGAATGGAAGTGGCGTATGAGAAATTAACTGCCGTGGTCTCCGTGGAGGAACCACCTATAAATGCAGCATCACATAAAAATATACAGGCGATTGTTTCGATCAAAACATATCTTCCTAAACAATTCCATCAATTAATGTCAGATCCAGAATTTCGAATGATGGTAAATAAAATGGCAACTTTCGCTGCTATCACTCAAGATGAGTCAGGACTATTTCTAGGGTCTCGCCTTACCATTTATGAAGACGAGACAGGGTGGAATATCTATTTTCCTCTCCTTTTATATTCACTCATTATAACTAACGACATCTTCAACCAGTCATTGAGTGTCTGTCTAGGGCAAAATCAACCTGTGAAGGAAACATCGGCATGGACTGATGAAGATTTTGAATTAACCAAGTCTTATCTGGAGAAGATGTGTCTTTGCACAACAGGAGGGTCGGGTTTTACTGCTGAATTTGGATTTAAAGCAGGTTCGGTGACCGCAATAGCGGGTCATCAAACCGCTCTCTGGAGAATGCTTGCCACTCAACCACATCCAGCATTAGGCGGCGGTCTGTTTTGTATTTTGGAACTACCTTTTGAGTTTGAAAAAGAAAAACTTATGACGGTAGTCAACACACTCAATAAGGCAGAGATGTTGCCTCACGATTTGCCGCCGCACTTTGGTTCATGGACGAAAGGTAACCGAGAAAATAATCCAGCTTATGTCTCGTTCATACCAAATATTATGCAAAGTGAAGCGAAGAATATTCAAGTAAATAAAAGTATTTGGGCAAACAGTAGGGTACAGTCTGCTTATGCAACACTACTCTCACACGGATATATTTGATATTAAAGCAACTGTCCGTTGTCAGAGTATTTGCGTCCAAATACATCCTAGACTAAGGAAAATCTAGATTATCTTACTAACATTACTATGATGCGATTTTTCTATGTTGCAAGCGCCGTACTTCAAAAATATTTTGTTTGATCCTTTTTCTTTTTTTAAAATGGCTTTGGACCAACATGCTCTGACAACGGACAACCAAATGTTATGCTAATTATCTTCAAGCACCTCATATTTCCATCTATATGAAGTATATAGATGAGCGCGACATGTTCGATCTTTTGGCGACTTTAGTTTGGCTTGAATTTTAAATTTAGTGCCTTCAGGAAAATTTTTCCGCATATCTTTTCCAGACTCTACGACCATCTCTTGGGGGTAAGCTTCGCCTGCAACTGGTCGAATAGCCATACGATTTCTTTGCGTATCCCAAAAACTCTCAACCACTACAGATAAATATTCACTCATTTTGCCTCCATATTTATTTTTGCGGCTAGTTTATGTCTGCCGTCAGCACTAACGGACCCAAATAGGATAATTTGATAAGAGTGTATTAACGACACACATAAATGGCCTATCGAATAAAATATAGAATAGATCAGAAAAACCTCGCTCACCAAATTACTGTTCGTCTCTGGAAAGAAAGCCGGTAAATCCGGTTATAGTTAATGCAACGAGTACAGCTCCAATTAATCGTTCCAATACGAAAAGTATTGCCAAAACGCTTCCAAGGTTAAACGTTAAACTCGTGGAAGATTTTGATGTATCAGCACGCCAATAGGTTTCAAACCCAAGATCAATAATTGGAACGAAAGTATCTAACGAGTATAAAAAACCATTAAAAGTCGGGTACTGGTTTTGACCCTCAAGCGAAGGCTGAATAAGATCTCCATATCGAACCTGCGCAAATGCCTCTGGATACATGTTGAAAACAAATCCAAACAAAAAAATAACGGCAAGACTCCAAGCTAGAGTTTTCCACGGATTGAAGCCATATTCAGCCAACCAATACAGAAACCACCCCTGAACTTTTGTCATTAATGACGCATTTTTTGCTTTCCGTTCTTGCGTGCGCCGCTCTATCGAGAGCTTGCGAGACACTTGTTCGTAACCCATTGAGTTTAGAACCGAAGCAGCTTGACGCCATGGTTGGGGATTGAAACAATCTACCTTATCAGGACTACGTTTAAGCCATGACTTACGTACTGTGAAGACACTATCTTTTGAGCTAGCGGCATCATAGGCACTGGCGTCTGCAAAAAGGCGATACTGGAACCCATGTAAATTAACGTTGTGTGAATTGTTAGATGAATTAGATTGGTTCTGATCATTGCAGCACATCCAGCCTGATTGTGCATCATCCAAAATATCGCAAGATGCTAAGGATAGATCAATACCGCCATTTACGTAAGTTCGGGGCATGCTCAACCCTCGCTTAACCTGAACACCACTCAAATTTAATGCTATATAGTCATCAGTCTGATTATGGAGAGGGGTCTCAAGGCTTGCCTCAGACAGATCCAAAGACCGCCTACATTCCAAATACTGTGCAGACAATGATCCATTAATTTTGGAGTCTTCAATCCTACACCAGCCTTCTATATCAGCCTTATCCAGACATAATGCACAACCATCTGATACCGAAAAATTAGTTTTTGATATAAGCAACTCTCCAATCTTGCTTTTTGAGAGATCAACTCCTCCAGAGAAAATATTTTGCTGCGGTTCTTGGTTGTCACCACTTTTATTCTCTCCGAAATTTAATTCTTTCGAAAAGAATTTTAAGTCTTTCGAAAAGGTTGTGTCGTGGGCTTTGAAATCACCCTTCACCACGCAACCAGTTACAAACGCATTACCACTTACTATAGCTCGCGATAGATTAATTTCTGTTGTGTCAACACAATCTAACTCAAGATCTTTCGCCAATCGCGCATCACTCAGGTTCAGCTTTTCAAGCAGACAAACCTTACTACCTATGTAAAGATCTTCCGCAATGTCGCTTCCTGAGAGATCAACTCCTCCAGAGAAAATATTTTGCTGCGGTTCTTGGTTGTCACCACTTTTATTCTCTCCGAAATTTAATTCTTTCGAAAAGAATTTTAAGTCTTTCGAAAAGGTTGTGTCGTGGGCT
>CAJQKX010000394.1 GCA_905479025.1 uncultured Paraglaciecola sp. | reverse complement strand
TATTTAAACGTAAAAATTTAAGCCGTTCGTCATATTCCTTACTGGTAAATCTTTTCTCTTTGTTACTATCCCGTTCGCTAAATTATTTGGTGTTTTTTATGGGTCGCTTTTAAAAGCGAAGTGAAACAGTGAGTGTCCGCAGCCAGGGAAAAATGGAATGGTTGGTTTAGGTATTTCCTTTTATAAATTCTTTCATCCTTTTTTTAATTGCCCTTTTTCGACCCAAATCGAACATAAGGGAAAGAGCAGTAAATATGAGGGGTGATAAAACCTATGAAGTTGAACTTAACTATTTCAAGGTTAGTTATGGAAGATTGTGTCAGAAATAGTAAATGATACAAATTCTGGTGTGGAAGCGTTAACAGGATTTTCCTTCCAAAGAAATAGCGCAATTTTTTTTGTGCTAGATAACTATGATTTTTTGGTCACCCAAGACTTCTTTATTTGTATAGAACATCATGATGATGTCATTTTTTCTCATCTCAATGATTCAAATGAAATTTATAAGATTGAAGCGTGCCAAGCCAAAAAATCCGTATCTGAATGGGCAACAGGAAAAAGTTTGGCTGAAATCATCGCCAAGATGACTTTAGTTGGTCGTGACCTTGATGAGGATGTCATAGGAAAAAGTGAAGATTATTCCCATAGTCTAACGTTTTTAACAAATAAGAGTATCAAGCTAAGTTGTGGCAGTAGGAAAAAGGACGAAGAAAAATATAGTGAAATTATTAGAGAGAATAATTTAGTAGCTACCTATAGTAATCTTCACAGTAATATACAGAATAATATTATAAAAAAGCTTAAAGATTTCACCTTTGAAACTGACCAGCTTGAAAAAGTAAGCTTTAGATATATAGACATTGGAAACACTGATAAAGCTCAGCAGAATCAATTAACTGGTATGTTATCCGACACCTTTAAAGATAAAGTATCAGATCCTAGTGCTGCTCTTGACCTTCTCCTAAAGCTATTTAGAGAGGTTGAAACTGTATATAACCAAGGTAACACTAGCAAATTGCTGGATGAGACCAAGAGGGTTTACGGAAAAAATATACTTAAAGCAATAGATGTTATTTGCAATAAATCTAAGGCATTTAAACTATGGAGAGATAATGCACAAAAGTTGTCTGAGGATCTAAGGATACCGGTTAGTAAAGGAAGGAATTATACAGAGCATCTTAATAACTGCTTTGACTATCTAAAGGATCTACAGCAAGTAGAGTTTCAAAAAATATATCATTTTGTAAATGATAATAGAGATATAGATGAGTTATCTTATTCAGATGCTAGCTGCATAACAAGACTCAACGAAAGATATCATCAAATGCATCAAACTCAATTAGATGACGTATTGGTTTCTTTCGCTATTATTGCTGCATATGTGGAGACAAGGAATAAAGTGCCATGATAGTTACATTTAAAAGCCTATTAGTATTCTCAGAGATTCATAAAAAGTATTTCCATACTACTTTTAACGAAGGAAAAAACCTTATAAAAGGGAAGAATGCATCAGGAAAAAGCACATTAGTCCAGTCAATTATTTACAGCCTTGGAATTAATGATGGAAATGAAAAGCTACAAGAAATTTTAAGTGAGCAGTTAGTATTTCGACTCGACTTGAAAGTTAATAAAAACAATGAAAATACTTCATTTACGTTTATTAGGGATGACCAATCTTTCTATTTGTATGAAGCGGGTAAGAGGGTGCTTAGATTTGATGGTATAAATTCCGATAATTCTAATGAGCATATAAAGCTCAAAAAAGAAATTTCTTCAATATTTGATTTCAGCTTGGCTCTAGAGAGTAAAGAGAATCTAAAGGAAGCCCCTCTAGAAGTTATGTTATTGCCTTATTATATATCTCAATCTGTAGGATGGGTTTATTTAAGAGAGTCTTTTAGCGGGTTGAATTTTTATAAAAATTTTAAATTTGACTATCTCGACTATTTCTTGGGTCTAACTACAGACCTTGATCGGATTTCGTTACACAAGCTTTTAAAGCAGAAGTCGGAAATTATGCGAGAAATCGAATTTTTTGAGAGAATGAAAAGTAATGATGATCAGTTACAGCTATCTAAATTACTAGACGAAGAATTTAAAGGTGAGTCAACGAAATATCTTAAGGATTATTCCGAGCTCAGAGAAAAATTGATAAAAGAAGAATCTCATCATACTCATTTATGCAATAAAAAAAGTTTAGCTACAAATAGAGAGATTGTTCTGAAAAGAGTGAAGCGGAATACATCTCTACAAAGACCTGAAATAGATACATGCCCAGTTTGTATTCAAACATTACCAAGCTCATTTGAGGCGATATATAATCATCAGCAAGACCTAAATGATACTGCTGATGAAATAGACTCAGTAAAAGCAAAGATTACTGACTTTCAGTCACAGATAAACTCGGCTTCGAACAAGATTGAAAAAATAAGTGGCGTAATAAAAAGCAAATATTCTGTTATTAAAAATTATCTATCTGAAAAAACGGCGATCACTTTCGATACATGGTTAGACCATAAATCCAATATGACACTCCTCAAGAATATTGACATGGCTATTTCTGATAAGAATACTGAGCTAACTAAGGTTCTTGATGATATTGCAGAGATTGGTGAAGATGAAAATATTGAAGAGTCTAGAAGCCATAAAGAGAGGTTGTTTATGACATATTTTCATCAGTGCCTTGCTGATCTTGGAATGAGCTCTTTTGATGAGCTGCGGCATAGGCTGTTGTATAAAATTAGCTCCTTTCCATGCCAAGGAGTTGAGCTGCTTAAAGCTGTTATGGGATATCATTTTGCTTTAAACAAGCTTATTTCTAAAACTCATGGCATACATCGCTTTCCTTTTTTGCTTGATGCTATTATGAAAGAGGATATAGATGAAGATAACCGTATCAAAATATTTAAATTTATTAAGAAGAATTCCCCAAGTGATACCCAAATAATTTTTTCAGTTTCAGAGTCTCTTTTACATGCAAAGTGTGATGAAGCAACTTCAAACAACATAAATTCAGTAAACAGGAATTTCTTTGATGGTGAGTGCAAAATCATTCAAATCGGAGATGGCGACTCAGAAAGGTCATTCCTGTCACCGTATGATGGTGAATATGAAGAATTAATTAATGAAACTATAGAAATGACTAATGTGGCTTAGGGTTTCTGAAGTTGAGTTTGTTCGTGTCAAGTTTGGCAGTATTATCTTCCCGTAATATCCACTTATGGCCGAAAGTAAACTGCTAAAGGATTGAAGTCCGTCGCCAAAACCATCCCCTCCAAACCTCACCTCTGCTATCATCCCACCCCATAACTTAAAACCCCACACAGGTTTCCCCATGCTTTCACAGCAAGCATTACTATCTGTCCTTAGTGACGGCGAATGGCATTCGGGTGAGGATCTCGGCGCGTACTTTAATGTCAGCCGCGCGGCAATTTGGAAACAACT
>CAJQKX010000393.1 GCA_905479025.1 uncultured Paraglaciecola sp. | reverse complement strand
ACTATTACCCCGCAACATTTATTGTTAAATCGAAATGATTTATTAGTCGGTGGCGTTAAACCTCACAACTATTGTCTACCTGTATTAAAGCGCAGCACTCATCAGCGGGCTCTGCGCGAAGTAGTGGCTAGTGGGTCAAATAAGTTTTTCTTAGGTACCGACTCTGCACCTCATGCCAAACATGCCAAAGAAAACGCTTGTGGTTGCGCGGGTTGTTATAGTGCATGGAGCGCCTTAGAACTTTATACTCAGGTCTTTGATGAGCTCAATGCACTGGATAAGTTAGAGGGATTTGCGAGTTTCCACGGAGCAGATTTTTATGGTCTCCCCAGGAACTCAAATTCGGTGACTTTGGTAAGGCAAAGCTGGACGGTACCAGAATCTCTCACCTTGCCAAATGGCGAAGCGATAGTGCCATTTTTCGCAGGACAAACTGTTGACTGGAAAATTGGCTAGAATTTATTAATGCCTTCATTCAAGCCATTCTATTATTCATAGATAAATAGATAAATAGATAGATAAATAAAATTATCTGAATGGAACTTAAGTCGTTGTTTGGCATAATTTTACAAAGCCATACACACTCAGTGCCCTTAGCTAAATCTCCCCTTGATGATTTTATCAAAAGAACTGAAATGAGTGAACTCGTTTCCTTACCCTTTGATGGCTGCATGAAGTGGTCATGCGATTGCTGATTGCTAAGAGCGCCTTTTTATTGTTAACGACTGATTATCGTATTGATGTTGATGGGGCACGTAAAATTGACTTAAACGAAGTCGCAATAGTTATGACTATGCACTTCGGTGGTGTAGAATTACTAAAAGGTAGATTGGCTCCAGTATTTTAACCGTTCGGTAATTTTAGCTGAAATGGTCTCACCACAATAAGCGGTCACCGCTGGATTTTTAGATAAGGTCGTTAGCGAAGCAGAATTTGCACCTAGTGTGACAATCGATTGCTTAGGCGATGACAAAACTAGATATGAAAGCCCATCACTAGACTAAGCTAAAAGCACCCGCTGAATCATCGCAAGTGCTCGAAGTGTGTAACGAAAAAGACCGACATAGCAGCCTTTAGTTGCGTGTATATCGATTATCATAAATGAGAATATTTTGAATAAAGAATTTGCTTCACTGGGTTTAAACAACGCTTTGCTCGACAACCTGGAATCTATGGGTTTCAAAGAAATGACCGACATTCAAGCTATTAGCTTGCCAGCCATTATTGAAGGCAAAGATGTCGTTGGCCAAGCCAAAACAGGTAGCGGTAAAACAGCTGCTTTTGGTTTAGGTTTATTACATAATCTCAAGGTGAAGCGATTTCGAGTTCAAGCATTGGTCATGTGCCCTACTCGAGAGCTGGCAGAACAAGTGGCGTTAGAAATTCGTAAGTTAGGCCGTGGTATTCATAATATTAAAGTATTAACTTTATGTGGTGGCACGCCTTTGGGTCCGCAAATCGGTTCATTGGAGCATGGTGCACATATAATTGTGGGTACTCCAGGGCGCCTCATGGACCATTTGTTTCGCCAACGCCTAGATTTAAGTGAGGTGAATACTTTAGTGCTCGACGAAGCCGATCGTATGTTAGATATGGGCTTTGAAGTAGAAATGGCCAAAGTGATTGATGCAGTGCCTCTGGATCGCCAAACCTTGCTGTTTTCTGCCACTTTTCCTGATTCTATTGCGCAGATAAGCAGAGATGTACAGCGCAACCCACTAGAAGTCAGTGTTGAAGCCACTCATGAACCTACCAGTATTGAACAACTGTTTTTTGAAGTAGAAGAGCCTCATCGCATTAAAGCGGTAGCAGCAATGTTAAGTCACTATCAAACAGAATCGGCTATCGTATTTTGTAATACTAAAATTGCCTGTCAAGAAGTAGCAGAGGAACTGACTAAATTGGGCGTGTCTGTATTAGCCTTGCACGGTGATTTAGAGCAGCGTGACAGAACTGAAGTGTTAACCCGGTTCTCGAACCGTAGTGTATCTGTGTTGGTCGCTACGGATGTTGCTTCGCGGGGTTTGGATATTAAAGCAGTGAATGCGGTCATCAGTTACCAAATCACTCCAGACCCTGAAGTACATATTCACCGTATTGGTCGAACAGGTCGTGCGGATGCCAAAGGTTTAGCACTAACCCTGTGTACCAAAAAAGAAATCCCTCGCGCCAATGCGATTGAAGATTATCAAAAAGCTAAGATAAAATGGACCGGTATCCAAGCGCTACGTTTTCATGCTAACCGTCTTATCGAGCCCGAATATTCCACAATATGTATCGATGGCGGCAAAAAGAGTAAAATCCGACCAGGAGATATTTTGGGCGCCTTAACAAAAGACGCTGATATTGCCGGTGATGACATAGGCAAAATCAACGTGACAGCCACTCATACTTATGTGGCAGTTAAAACTCGCAGCATTAAACGAGCCCTTAAACAGTTTAATGAAGGCAAATTGAAAGGGCGTAAGTTTAAAGCTAGAAAGCTAAGCTAAGAGCAGCAGCGAGCCATGAACTACTAAGTTCTAGCAGAAGCTAAATACTTGACGATGTTAAAACTGATGTCATACAAAGTCAGCAAAAATAGAAACGGGGCGATAGATGAGTATACAATAAAAACCGTTTCTATTTCAAAAATGCAATACACCCTAGCTTTTGACAATGCTATTAGGGATAAACTACTACGGTTACTAAGTTCGATACCGCAGCAAAATATAGGCACGGCAAAATATAAAGATATGTTGCCTGGCCTAAATTTTTGCTTAATTATTTAAGGCTGCATCACTAAGATATCTGTCTTTAATAACGCTAATACACCTTCAGCGGTATTGCCCATTAGTTTGGCTTTTAAGCCTTTGCGTCCAATGCTGCCAATAACCACCAGTCCCGCAGCGTGTTTTGAGGCGAGACTTGGGATCACCTTTGCGGCTGAGCCGGCCTTAATATGAATATTTTCCACTGGAATGTTGTGATCTCCCAACATTCTTTGAATAAGTGGAATATATTTAATTTTGGCTTCTTTAACAGCCGTTTTGGTATCTATTACACCTAAGTCTTTAAGTACATTTGAGATAGGTAAACTGTAGCAAATATGCAATGGCATATTTGTGCTTGTGGCAAAGCTGATCCCTGCATCAACCAATTTTTGATTGAGTGCTTGTTTTGCTTTGAAGTGAGTACCTAAATCAAGTGACACCATAATCGTTTGTTTCTTGCGCCACTTTTTTTCTGCTACAAGTAAAGTGGGCACAAGGTTATTACGGATCAAGTGCCAATCTGTAGGCACATAAAACAAACCTTCGCTGCGGTGTCCTGTCTTAATGATTAAATCGTAGGATTGGGAGGCACAATGCTTTTTAACCCAACCTACAATATCTTTTGCCCATAACACTTCACTTGTTGATTTTGCTTGCAGACTTAATTTAGTCATTTGGCCATCAAGCCAATTTTTACCTGATGAAAGAATTTTATTCTGAACCTCGAGCTGCTGTTCATTGTTTAATTTGGTTTCTAGGGTAGCAAAATGCTCATAATTAAAAGCCACAATATGAAGTTTCGCCCCATAGCGGTCAACCAATGACTTTGCATGCGCTAGCGCACTTTGTTGCTTGTCTTGTTGATCTGAAATGACTAAAATATTATCAATTTTCATCTGTGTTTCCTTAACGTTACTCATATGTATTTTATCCTTTTAAGCAGAAATGTATTTGATCTACAACAATAAATAGCAGTGGTGAAGCCACAAAAAAACAAACTCTTTTTGATTGGGTAAATCAACGACGGTGTTACTTTCGATCCACAAGTTTACTTTATCCTAAGTTACACCCTCGTCATTCGTCGCAGATAACAATTAAGGCAGCCGCTGACCCACAGCGCCATTAAGTGATAAAGTCTGGGCTAAATAAGTATATTAGAGAAATGATGAGGTGTTCCGGTCCACTCCAGTCAGACCTTTTCTTTAAATATATTTATATTTAATCGGTGACATATCACCATTAGCAATAAGAGGCTGGACTTGATAGTCATATTATTTATAAGCTGTGACATCTTGTTTCACATCCCCAATAAATATCCAGCATACAAAAACTTGCAAAACAATGTGGCTGTAGTGAGTAAATTGCTAGCGTAGTTTTTATTTTCATTCTGTTTTTCAGTCTGCGGGCTGTTGAGCGAGTTTAACTAACTTGTTG
>CAJQKX010000392.1 GCA_905479025.1 uncultured Paraglaciecola sp. | reverse complement strand
GTAAAACGTTCAAGCTGGACGAAACTGGTTACTCCGAGATACTAAAACAAGTTCGGGACAGCGATTTCAAGCAACAAGTCCAAGAAGTATCAAACAGGGCTGACAGAGATAAGGCAAGTGCAGTTGATAGCGCAGTAGAACTTGCTAAAACACAAGCAGAGAGTGCCTTTAAAACAACTGCTGGTGAAAAGGATGCCAAGATACTGAAGTTGGAAGCCAAGTTAAGTAGCCTAGATACCGAAAAGAGACTAGCTGTAAATGAGGCTGTGGCTGATAAGGACATAAAGATTACGGAGCTTGAGTCAAAGTTTGCAATATTTGAAATCGAGCAAAAGAGCATTACTGCTGAACAGCTAAGTTCGGTCGAGAAGGAACGTGACAATCTAACAACGAGACTGCAGACAAAAGATACTGAGCAACAACTGCGAGAATCGGATCTTAAAGAAAGACATGTCAGCGAATTGCAGGCAAAGGATGAGGCGATTGCCTTCTATAGAGACTTTAAGGCGAAACTATCTACCAAAATGGTTGGAGAAACACTCGAGCAACATTGTGAAACTGAGTTCAATCGTATTAGAGCTGGCGCATTTCCATCAGCGTATTTCGAGAAAGATAACGATGCTAGTACAGGTAGTAAGGGTGATTATATTTTCAAAGACGTAGATGACGAAGGGTTAGAGGTCGTCTCAATTATGTTCGAGATGAAGAATGAAGGTGATGAAACAGCGACAAAGAAAAAGAATGAGGATTTTCTTAAGGAGCTAGATAAAGATCGTAACGAAAAAGGTTGTGAATATGCCGTCCTCGTTTCTCTTTTGGAGGCTGATAGTGAGCTATATAATTCGGGCATTGTTGATGTATCACATCGCTACCCGAAGATGTATGTAGTGCGACCGCAGTCGTTTATTCCCATAGTAACGCTCCTTCGTAATTCATCCCTCAAAGCAATGAAGTACAAAACTGAGTTGGCACAAGTAAGAGCTCAAAACATTGATATAACGACCTTTGAGAGTGACCTTGTTGATTTTAAGGATACGTTCGGTAGAAACTATCGACTCGCTTCAGATGGCTTCGAGGAAGCCGTAAAGAGAATTGATGAAGCAATTAAGGACTTAGAAAAAACTAAGACGGCTCTCCACAAATCTGCAAACAATCTACGCCTGGCCAATGATAAAGCCGAAGACCTCTCAATTAAGAAGTTGACTCGCGGCAATCCAACAATGAAGGAAAAGTTTGATGCGCTTGAGAGTGACTCAAACCAGGGAGATGAACTTGAATAATCGGGAGATCGCGCAAAAGAATTTTGATAAGTTTCGGCGAGCCCTCTTACAAAAGGGTTGATGTCCCTGGTGTGGCGTTGATGCATCTTGGAATTGAGGAATTAAAATTATGAAAGTAGAAGAGCTTGTAAGTAGTATCCGCAGAAACGAGATTGTCATTCCAGAGTTCCAGCGAGAGTTCGTATGGAATAAGTCAAGATCGAAAGAACTGATAAATTCTCTTTTAAATGAATATCCAGTGGGTGGAATCTTAATATGGAAAACTGAAAATCCTCCTCATCTTAAAGGTGATCAATTAGATTTTGAAAGTGAAAATTATCGGTCTTATCAAGTTTTGTTAGACGGTCAGCAACGCGCTACATCCCTTTACATGCTTACTACAGGAGAGGTCCCTCCATATTATAAAGAACAAGAAATAGGAGATGATCCGAGGTCCCTGGCATTCAACTTGTTCTCTGGGGAACTAAGATATTGGAATAAAACCATTATGGTCAGTGATGAGAGCTGGCAGTTAGTAACAGATTGTATGACGGGGAAAGTTGACCACACAGAATTGGCTCTTTCGATTCACCAGCGCTTTTCAGATCTTAAAAAAATAGCTGATCATGAATTTGATTTTGAAATTAGTGATCGATCAAGAGCCTTTGGAGAAGTGAGATCTTTGGTTGAAAGTGCTGGATTCCAACTAAAATTCATGAGTCAGCAAATTTGGAATCTAGTCCTTCCAGCCAAGACCATTAAAGTTACTATTTCTGAGCTTTCTAAATTACATGTAGGTTTTAAAAAAGGCAAAAAGGATGAGGAATGGATTGATGAGGATAATAAAGTAGATCCTCAGGCCTTCATGAAATTCTGGACAGAGAAAGTGGCATTTGCAGCTGAAGAAGTCATTGAAAAATATTCTGATCTTCCACCATTAATTCGTACTTTTACTAAAAACTTCCAAAAACTATTGAACATCAAAAAACTAGAGTTGTTCAGGCAAGACATACCCCAGCATGCGTCATTTTCAGATGCAATAGATATCTTTGACAAAATTAATTCCCAAGGAGTGCATTTGAGTAATGCTGAGCTAGCTTTAACTCATATAACTGCAGAATGGCCTGACGCACGTCGTTATATGAAAAAATTTCTGGAACGGCTTTCAGATTTGAATTTTGACTTGAACCTAGCTTTTACTACACGACTCCTAATTTTAACAGCCTGTGATAGAGCCTCTCTCAGCCTATTGAGTGCGTCATCCTACGAACCACTTCGTGAGCTTAACGAACAAGAACTTAAGAATGCTTGGCAACGATCAGAAACTATATTTCTGTATCTCGTAGATGTGCTTCGCAGCGAGAAAATAACTACATCAGAAATCATAAGATCAAAAAGTGTATTGTTTCCGGTCTTCTATCATTTGCTCATGGCAGGAGGAAATTTCAATACTGATGCTGACCGGCGCATGGCTATTTATTGGATACACAGTGCGTTAATTTGGGGCAGGTATGCAGGTTCGGCTGATCAAAAGCTTGAAGAAGATATTAATATTATCCGGAGTTCGGTGGCTGGAGATTGGACAGGTCTAATTTCTCGAATTGTTGATCAACGAGGACGTATCAAGGTGGAGCCAACTGATCTAGAAGGGTCTGGGGCAGATGGTAGATACTTCAATACATTCTACGTAATGCTTAAACATAGAGCGGCTCAGGACTGGTATACAGGTGTCTCCCTTGATAGTCCAGAAAACAAAAATTTTGCAATTAATCGACACCATATTTTTCCAAGGGCATTACTCAAAAAACAGGGGTACTCAGAAAGCAATAAGATACAGAAGGCCATCGTTAATGAGATAGCAAACATGGCCATAATTACAGATATTACCAATCTAAAAATAAGTGATCAAGAGCCATCTGTTTATCTTCCTCGTATCGTGAGTCATTACCCTACGGCGCTAAGTTCTCAATTTGTTCCGGCCGACGCAGATTTATGGAAATCTGAAAATTTTGAGTTGTTCTTAAAAAGAAGGCGTATCTTAATAGCAGATGCTCTTAACTTGTTCCTGGATTCATACAAAGATGGTTCTATTGTTCACGAGGAGAAAATTAGTGCTGCCGCGCTAGCAAGTGGCTCAGAGAGTGAGGCATTAGAGTTCAAAGAAACTTGGCAATATGATGTCTATCAAAGTCAGCTGCAGGAAGACGATGTTAAGAATAAAAAACTTCAACTCTCAAGTATTAAGACTGTGGCGGCGTTTATGAACTCTAATGGAGGAGAGTTGTTAATTGGAGTTACTGATAATAATCAAATAGAGGGACTAGGTCGCGATATCATTTTTACCAACGGTTCCATGGACAAACTTGAGAGAGCCATTGCACAGGAATTTGCCAATTCGATTGGTCTCGACAAAAAACCATACTATACATTTTCCTTTCCTGAAATTGACGGAAGGATTGTATGCAGAATATCAGTAGATAAAAACATGCACTCTAAGACATGGGTAAAGTTCGCGGGTCAGGAGTATTTCTTTATTCGTGATGGAAACACCACAAAATCTTTAAGTGGAGAAGAGGCCGACCAATATTGGAGTGAAAGACTAAATGTTTGACTTAATTATACTGTCAGATTGATATTGAAGATAAATTTCTAGTAAACCAATTCATTCACGCGCATTAGTAATACTAGGGTAGAGCAGGAGTCCCTTCTGACAAAAGGGTGGGTACCCCCGGGGTAGGGTCGGCGTAGCTGAGAATTGAGGTTTTTTGTTTAGAGGTTTTTTGGTCATGAAAATAAAATATGACGGTACTTTTGACGGTATAAGTATTATGTTGTTTTAAATTAACTATATATAACAGTTACTTATAGTACATTATCAAGTCCGGCCCCGGGCACCATAGATTCACGTAAACCATTGTTTTCCTTGTTTTTTCTTGCAATTACACAGGTAGGGTAGACAATGCGGTATACACAAAAACATCCTCAACATACATATACTAAA
>CAJQKX010000391.1 GCA_905479025.1 uncultured Paraglaciecola sp. | reverse complement strand
TGATGAATCTTTTTGCGCCTTTAAAACCCAATAAAACCTATTTAAATCAATGCTTTGTGGTACTTTAAAGCCCCTTGCGGGGCCATTGTTTGGTGGAGGCGGCGGGAATTGAACCCGCGTCCGCCAGTCCGCTGCCTGCGGCTCTACATGCTTAGTTCAGTCTTTAATTTTAGGGCGATGCAACCCGACTGACAGGGCGCACAACGCACGATTTCGGTAAGAAAGACCAACAAAGCATGAACCAAAACTTTCAATCCATAATCCCCTAAAACTAGAGAATGTGTGACACATTGTGTGACAGTTAAAAACAGTATTCAAGGGCGCTAAGTGAGGTTTTCTAGCTACGCCGAACCCACCCCGGGGGTACCACCCCTTTTGCCAGAAGGGACTCCTGCTATTACCTAGTATTACTAATCTGCATGAATGAATTGGCAAGATAGTTAACAGCCCGATTCTACAATCAAAGAAACGATACCCATGCGTCGCTCTTAATTACTCCTTAATTGCGCAGCTATTTGTCTATCAAAATTTGCTCCAGCTATTGCGGCTCCACAACTGCTCCCCCCAGAAACCAAACCTCTCATACTCGCATTAGCTCTCTCTTTTGCCAGCGTGTCCGCATTGAAGTTGTCGTCCACATATGCATCCCAGTCTGTAAGTAACTTCTTAACTTCAGCACATCGCGCATCTTCTACTGGGATTGCCTTTTCGCTGGAAAATTGATCTCTACATGCAAACTCGATGATTTTCGCAATCTCAGGAGAGGTGTCTCCTGTATCTTTAATGGTCCCGCCGTGCGGGTAGATCTTGCATCTGATATCTAATCAGATCTTTGTTTAATGCTTTTTGAAACTCATTAAAATTCTTTTGTGCTGTTTCCTAATTATTCAAGCTCACCTTCCTGATCTAAGTTACTCCCAAGCGCATCAAACTTTTCCTTCATTGTTGGGTTACCGCGAGTCAACTTCTTAATTGAAAGATCTTCGGCTTTATCATTGGCAAGGCGCAGATTATTTGCAGATTTATGGAGAGCCACCTTAGTTTTTTCTAGGTCCTTAATTGCTTCATCAATTCTCTTTACGGCTTCCTCGAAGCCATCTGAAGCGAGTCGATAGTTTCTACCGAACGTATCCTTAAAATCAAAAAGGTCATTTTCAAAGGTTGTTATATCTATGTTCTGAGCTCTTACTTCTGCCAACTCAGCTTTGTACTTCATTGCTTTAAGGGATGAATTACGAAGGAGCGTCACTATAGGAATAAACGACTGCGGTCGGACTACATACATCTTTGGATAGCGATGTGATACATCAACAATGCCCGAATTATATAGCTCACTATCAGCCTCAAGCATAGAAACGAGGACAGCGTATTCACAACCTTTTTCGTTACGATCTTTATCTAGCTCTTTAAGAAAATCCTCATTCTTTTTCTTTGTAGATGTTTCATCCCCCTCATTTTTCATCTCAAACATAATCGAGACGACCTCTAACCCTTCGTCATCTGAATCTTTAAAAATGTAATCACCCTTACTACCTGTACTAGCATCGTTATCTTTCTCAAAATACGCTGATGGAAATGCGCCAGCTCTAATACGATTGAACTCAGTTTCACAATGTAGCTCGAGGGTTTCACCGATCATCTTGGTAGAAAGTTTCGCCTTAAAGTCCTTATAGTAGGCAATCTGTTCATCCTTTGCCTGCAGTTCGCTGATATGTCTTTCTTTAAGATCCGATTCTCGCAGTTGTTGCTCAGTATCTTTTGTCTTTAGTCTGGCTGCTAGATTGTCACGCTCCTTCTCGATAGAACTAACCGCCTCGGTAGTAATGCTCTTTTGCGTAACTTCAAATACTGCAAAATCTGACTGAAGCGCCGTAATCTTTTTATCCTTTTCAGCCACAGCTTCATTTACGGCCAGTCTCTTTTCGGTATCTAGGCTACTTAACTTGGCTTCCAACTCCAGTATCTTGGAATCCTTTGCACCGGCAGTTGTTTTAAAGGCGCTCTCTGCTTGTGTTTTAGCAAGCTCTACTGCGCTATCAACTGCACTTGCCTTATCTCTGTCAGCCCTGTTTGATACTTCTTGGACTTGTTGCTTGAAATCGCTGTCCCGTACTTGTCGTAATATCTCTGAATAACCAGTCTCGTCCAGCTTGAAGGTTTTTTTACATTCTGGGCAGGTAATGTCTTGCATGAGGATATCCTTTTTCCGTTTGACAATAGATAATGCGCTTAAATGTTTACATACCAACTAAGCTCTTTAAATTATCATAAAAGCTGCTTTCACTTATTTCACTAACGGGTAAACTCATAATTCCAAGATAGGGCACCGCTCTCTCGGCATAGGGACCTTTTCTATAGTTTTCTAATCCCACATTCGTCCGCCCCGGGTAGAGAGACACTACATAATCAATAGCTCGGCCGTCATTTTTGCAGAAATATAATCCATACTTTTCGTAGATTTCTTTTGACCACTTTTCAATGTAGTCAGGGCTGGTGAACTTCGCATCAACTATGCCCACTGATTGAGTTTCTCCGCTCCTATAATGCAGTAAGAAATCAGGCGTTCGCGTATTGGGAGAAGTTGAGGTAATAGGCATATTGACGGTCTGATTGCTGATACGAGGCTCGTAGTAAATTTCAATTATTTCATCAACACCTCGACGAAGAATGTAACTTTTAAGCGTTCCCGAATCTGAATACTTTGCGTCTGTCACTAAAAACCCGTCATCAAGAAAGGTGTTTGTCATCTCAGCAATACAGTAATACTCCCATGTCTTCGTTATTTCGGGAACGAGAGCATTGAATTGAATGCCAGATTTGAAATCTTTTATGTCATACCAATTAGCAATATATTCAAACAGTTGAGCATAGAAAGGATCATCAAAGAAGGAATGGCTAAAAGATGGAATTTCAGTAAATGGTGGGGTTAATTTAAAAAGTTGAGACAACTCGAACATTCGATCATTCACTTCCGCCGAAATATCAAAGCTCAAATGCTCTAAAAACCATAAACCATTTTCCGATACAAGTGCTTCCGTCTCAAAATATTCTGTCATTGACTGCAAACATGACAATATCAATCTATTTTCAAAATTATCATAGTGAGTATCGGTTCTAGACTGTTGCACCATATTAATTTGGTAAGATTTTCTATCAAACTCAAAACTCCCAAAATCCACTTCATCGAGGGAGTCAGGGTGCTGCGCTAACCACTCGATATCCTGCCCTCGCAGATCTGTGGCGTGGTGAAACTGCGATACTTCAGATAATTCTTGGGCATTTTGTATTAACCGTTCTTGGCTTGAAATTAACCTACTGATCTCTGCTAAAAATTTCTTAGTGAGAAATCGTCTGAGCCAAAAAGCTGATGATCCAACTGTATTTTCCGTCAAATCTACTTTAGTATTCCCTCTTAACCCATCTAAAAATATATTAAAGAATTCTGATTCCAAAACTTTGTCATACATGTACTTTAATTTAGTATCATCAAGCAAAGGTTGTTCATTCCTTAACAACTTCAAAGGATTGGAGACCATGTTTCCTGTGATATCTTCTATATACAGCGAGAACTGGTAAATACCTATATTAAATCTAAGGAATCCGCTCGACTTAATACCATAAGATTGATAACAATAAGATTCTGCAGTAGAAATTTCAACCGGTTGATCAAAGTCAAATGTGCTCTGCTCCTGCTCCACAGATGGTAAGGTCGCTCTTTGCAAACTGAACCTTTCAAGGTCATTCAATTCTATGTAGCTTTTATTAAGTACTTCTGTCGAAACAATAGAAAATTTGTAGGTATGTACATTGAAATGCGCATTAGAGTCTATTACATACTTTCCTCGTTTTCCTTTACTGTTGGTGAGCAATAGATCAATTGCATCAATCTCTTTTCCTTTTTTATCATATGCGACAAGCTGACAAGATGTAATCACGAGAAATAACTGTAAGTATCATGTTTACTTTTTGCGATTATTTTCTGAAGAGTTACGACGGACTGCTCTAAACCTTGTTTATCAAGATAATCACTGAGTCTCTCAAGATCATGTTTAAAGCTTCGACCTTGACCCTTTAACTTAGGTAGTAAATGGATCAAAATAGCTTCATCCATAGCTACCATCGAATGGTCCTCTTGGTATCCAGTAGAAGAAAATAATGTTCTTCCTACATTTACAAATCGAGCCATCGCATTATATTTCCTTCTCTCGAAAGTTATTATGCTGTGATCCTCCCGCAAAGTTTCTATGATTCGCATCTCAGCCTTATTCAAGCTTTCGCCCGGAACATCTGGATTAAAAAGCCTATTAATTTCATCAAATGAATACTCAGAGTACACAGCGTCTTTGGGCTGAAAATCTAAACTTGATAGGTTAGCGCTTACACTCTCTAACGTAATAACGGGGGATCTATCTAAAAAACGATCCGATAACATTTCAGTAGTTCGGTCATTGTTAATGGTTGCTATGAAGCGGACTCCCTTTGGTAAGCGTAAGCTTTCCCCCTGCGTGTAAAACTTTTCTCTGGAATCACTAGCTCCCATAAATGTTGAGAAATAATATTCTATTGGGCTGAGATTTGCCTCATCTAAGGTGATCAAACTAAGACTATCCTCATCATCGACTTTATTTAGTCGATAGAGCATTTCATATAATCCAAATCGATCTGGATCGTATTGACCAGCGAGCTTATTTTGAAACCCTATTATATCCCTATCGGTTGTCCAGCCACGCTGGACTTGTATATGAATATTTTTATTCGAATCTTTTAACCCTAGAGCTTTAGCTAACAATGTAGCTGTCGCAGTTTTTCCAGTACCCGGCGCTCCTGCAAGGGTAACGATTAAATTCTGAAAACTGGCTATAACTAGTTTTGTAACTAACTTCTGTGTTGTATCTAACCCCTGTTTATCTAGCCGAGATACCACCGTTTCAATAACGTCTCTTCGCTGCTCATCATCGTCTGCACCATTTGCTTTTAAGTAAGTAACAGGTTTTCGATGTATGCTCATTTCAACTGAAGGCCTACTTCTGCCATCTATAATATCTAAATCTAGCTTTAAACCAATTAACTCCTTTTTCATAGTTTCACGACTTTGGGACATCTTATGTCTCAGATCATTCAAGAGATCATTATAAGTACGCTCCTGACTGGCAAGATCCTTTAGAATTATCTGTTTTTCTTTAATCGTATCATTAATGTCGTCATAGCTCCCTATCAGACTCCGCGTGTCCATTAGCTCACTTACCTCAAGTTGCATCTCAGTCAGTGTATTAGCTTCAAGTGACTCTCTTCGTGTTTCTAACGCTTCATTTACCTCACGAAGCTCCTTATTTTTTTGTTGCATTTCCTTTTCGGCATCTTCTCTTTGCTTCTGTAACTCGTTCTCAATCTGGTTATGTGCCCTGATACCCTTATCAGTTTTATACTTATCTATATAGTGATCCAAGTTAGCATCCAAAATAGACGTTAATCTATTTATACCTGCGTCACTATCAACAAAGGCATTCAAAATATTATCAAATCCATCCACTTTACTTAATCGCTCATTCATAGATCCTAGTCGCGTTAAACGCTGCTGAAATATATCTTGAGAGATATTAGTAATACTATTATTCTCAGTGAAAAATTCAGTTGCTTCTTTAAGAGTTGACGATATGTTTTTTACATACGAAGAGGAGGATTGTCTAGCACTTTTGGCAAACCACTTTAGAATCTGTTCGTCACTATTCATATCCAAAAGCGACTTGCTAGCAGTCTTTAAAAGTCCAGTAGTCACATAGGACCCGCCGTTTTGAGCAAGTACTGAATAGTCTTCTGGCAACGTAGCTACTTCAAAATCAAAGCTGCAATTATGTGCTTCTGTTAATTGATGCCAAGGACTTTTAAAAGGTCGATTAGGCGGCAGGTACTTAACTGCGTAATTGGCGTCAGGTCTTTCGTATGATTTTTCTACAACTATGGCATCCAATGGCCCTATTAACCTAAGGCTTCCACTAAAATCCGTACATCTTAAAAAAAACGAGCTCGTAGGACATGTATTCGCAAGCAATATCTGCGGTTCTTGAGCAGAAGGGTCAGGATAACTTCCGTCCAATACGGAGCATAAGCTCAAATCTCTGTCTGGAATTTTTCGCCAAGTTGCCGATGTTTTGTATGTTGCAAATTTAGACTGGTGCTCGCTAGATTCGCTGTAGCTTGACGCTTCATTAATTACCACTTCGAACAAAGTTCCGTCAGGACTCGCAGAAACCTCTTCGTACCCCCGGGTAACAAAAACTCTGCCCGCATTAGGGAACTCTTCTGGTAGAACTCCCTTGTAACCGTCAGGAGTAACCCAAAACAAAGGCATGAGCTCCCCTTTCGTGGGCTCTGCCCAACGTTTGAATCCCACACAAATACAACGATCAAATTCTTCCATAAACTCCCGCCTCAACATCATCTATTCAAAGCCCAAACATAGCATAAGCGAGATCCTGAATAAAAGGTGACTCTAACTTAAACGAGCTTTATTCTAATTTGCATATTAGATTACCACCTCTCAATAATCTTCTCCAGCATCTTAAGTTCTGCCATCTTTGCTGGCCGGGCGGCACGAATAGCCCTTGTTTCACCTCCGTGTATAGTCTTTGCTGTACCGCAGCGCTTTCGGCCTTCTTTTGTCTTAGGACCTGTTGATTTGCCACCATGGAACCTACAAACACGCTTTTCCCTAACAGCGGGTGCGCCACACTGTTGTTTGGTACGTTTAGATAAGGCTTGGCATCGGCTACACCGAATCCTCCCAGATGCTAGCGTCATGAATGGTTCCCTGTCAGAGGGCGATTGATCTGTTTTCATGCACTGGACTCCTTGAACTGGGAGCAACTGGTATCGTCCCGAGAAGTAATAGAGAGGGGGGCTGAATAACTGGATAACTGGATAACCCAGTAATGGCATGGGCTGTACAGTTATTCTTGTTATCCAGTTATCTATCATATTCAGTTATTTAATATTTAGAGGGTAGGTAGAACAGAAAATATGAGGGTGTTCTAAATTTTGTGTCAATCCTATAATGTTGAAAAGAGGAGACACACATGTCAAAGGAATTCGACTATAGCAAAGCCCTAGAAGCAATCCAGTCAGGGCAGGCGATCACAGGTAAAGAT
>CAJQKX010000390.1 GCA_905479025.1 uncultured Paraglaciecola sp. | reverse complement strand
TATCGTAATGGAATTTTTTGATAGAAAAAAGTCAGTTATGTGTGGTGTTTTCTTGCTGACGTCAAACACAAATAATACGTCATGCTATGTATTTTAAGTGATAATTTTTATCGACTTATGCTGGGTCGCAATTTAGCCGTTGTTTTTTAGGAATGTATTTTGAACCGTTTTATTATTCATCATCTTCTTTGAAAATGCATATTTGTCAGTTTTAGATTGTCTTTTACTCAAAAGCTATTTCACGTGCGTATTGAGATGGAGTAAATGTATGGTTAACTGATCGTAAATTTAGGGTTGCGGCCGATGCTAAACCTTTACTGAAGACAGTAAGGTAAAGCATAGAGGCAAAATCAGAGCATTTGATGACCACTTAAGTAGTGGTCATCGAATGGTACCGTATAAAAGTGAAATAATTTATTCAATTACAACGTGTATTTTCATTCTGCCTATTGAAGATCCCATCGTAATTAACTGACGCATAGACGCAGAAAAGTGTAAGGAGTCAATTAACTATTTCGTGCGCATGTCTAAGATAGGCATATTCTGACCACCTAAGATTGTGGTGGGTAATTTTCCATCCCAATTTTGAGCTTCAGTTAATTTCACAATTAGCGGGTTATCGCCCAAAGCTTTTGCTTTTGCTGTAATGGCTTCAGCTTCTGCTAAGCCTTTGATTCTGATTGATTCAGCTTCTGCGATAGCCACTAATTTAATACCATCTGCTTTGGCTTTAGCGGTATTGACATCACGTTGAGCTTCAAGATTTTGCCTTGCCAATTTATGCTCTTCTGCCGCGGCTAGATTTTTTTCAGTTTGCTTGGTCTCAATCGATGTGAGGTATTTGGCTGGTAGCTGAATGTTTTCTATTTGTATGTTGTCAACAGTTACAGGGAAGTCTTTCATCTCTTCAATTAAATTCGCTTCAATGGCTTGGATAGCGCTGGCACGGTCTTGGATTAATTTTTCAGCATCAAATTGTGGTATCACGTCTTTGGTTGCTGATCTGAATCTAGGATCTAAAATCCTACTTTCAAATTGTGTGAGGCCACCATATTGCCTAAACAATTCTAATGCAGCTGTTTTATCGACCGTCCAGTTAACCGAGACACTAACGGTAACAGGCATTTGTTCTTTTGTGCTTGATGCCATTTTTTCTTCGTTTTTGCGCGTCCTGACTTCTATCTCTTCTACGCTATCAATAAACGGCACTTTAAAATGAAGACCCGGGTTCACCTGTTCTTTAGCTTCACTAAAGCGCTTAACAATACCTATATGACCTTCATTTACTGTGTAAATAGACCCCATCAGTAAAATAAGACCTACCGCTGCAGATACAATAGTTTTTATTGGAATTTGAGTTTTAAAAATTTGCATTTATTTCCCTTTTAATTTTTATCAAAAATGATTCATGTCATCACCATAACATTCTATTTGGCGCACGATAAGGGTAGCAACTTCTATCTGTATTTTCATAGAGAGAATAATTATCTACCCAAATAAGAGTACAGATTGGCTGCTGGCTCACTTCCTTGGCCCCTGCCATAGCGCTAGAAAGAGGTTCATCAGGGCAGTGTGTAAAAATTAAAAATCCACGACCTTATTTAGAGACTCATGCCCATCCAAAGATAAGCCAGTACACTTATCACACCCACCAATAGCGAGTAGGGGAGCTGAGTCTTCACGTGATCGATATGATCCGAGGCGGCGCCAGTGGATGCCAAGATTGAGGTGTCCGACAAGGGGGAGCAGTGGTCCCCAAATACGCCACCGCCAGCGGTTGCCGCCAAAGTTGCGTAGACTAATGTCGAAAGCTGGTCTGAGGAAAAACTAAACGCCAGCGGCACTGATATGGGGATCATAATAGCGTAGGTACCCCATGAACTGCCGGTGGAAAAGGCCACAATGGCAGAAATAACAAATACCAGTACCGGTAACACTGAAGGAGTTAACCATGCTTCAGTAACCGAAACTATATAATCCGCAGTATTGAGTGCAGCAGAAAGATCGTTAAGAGCATAGGCAAAAGCGAGGATCACCACCGCTGGCATAATGCCCTTAATGCCCGACATCGCCGTGGATGTGATCTCTTCCAGAGGCACACCCTGTATACGCATAATGATCGCCAAGACAAAGACTGCCAACATAAAAGCCTCCAGAGGTTTAGCACTGGAAGTCAATATGACAGAAATTAATGCGAAACCAATGACCAGAAATACGGGTAACACAAAATTCCAAAAAAGACTGGTGCGGATCCCCTCTATCGGCTTGATGCCTGTCAGCTCATCGGCCATAAGGGGCTGCCCGCCATCGCGCACTGGCTTGCCCTCTTCCATGGCACGACGCTCAGCTGTTTTCATCGGACCAAAATCTGGTATTGTGCCTGACGCTATCAGACCCACCATAATAACGGTGAGTATTGGGTAAATATTGAAAGGGATAGCGGCCATGAAAAACATCATTCCGTCACCTGCATCAGCAACTGGCCCCATGCCTATTGTGAGGCCTGCAACGAACACCGCCCACCCCGTAAAAGGCACCAGAATGCTGATTGGGGCAGAAGTAGAGTCAC
>CAJQKX010000389.1 GCA_905479025.1 uncultured Paraglaciecola sp. | reverse complement strand
CCTGGTTGGATCTTGGGATGAGTCAAAAGCCGATGATATTTCGTTAATAGAATACGTGACTAATGAAAAGTACACAGAGTGGATCCTCAAGATTCGCCAAATTGAATCAGGTTCTAATAGCCCGTTACAACATGATTCGGGTAGATGGGTATCTGTGAATAGGTTGGTCACATGGCATGATGTCGCGTCACGATTATTTAAGGATCACCTAGATAGGTTCAAAGAAAAGTCAATCCTTGTATTAAGCTCATTGCATCCCAAATTCGACCTTGACCCCGAAGAAAGATATGCCGCCGCAATATATGGGAAAGTGCAATCACATAGCGCATTAATTCGTAAAGGTATATCCGAAGGTCTTGCGCTGTTGAGTACGGAGAAAGAGGCACTAACTAACTGTCCTGATGGTTATGGCGAATTAATCGCAGGTAGCGTTGTAAAAGAAGTATTCAATTCCGGAAACTGGATACTGTGGGCTAGCACTCAGGATATACAGCCTATTATGGCTGAAGTTTCTCCTGATGAGTTTCTTGATGCGGTAGAGGCTGCTGTTATTCATTCAGAAAAACCATTTAACAACTTATTTTCACATGAGGGTGTTGGCGGGATCACAGGTACAAATTATATGACAGGGCTTTTATGGGCCTTAGAAAAACTTGCGTGGTCTCCGGTCTATTTAATACGGTGTGTCGTTCTATTGGGTGAACTGGATGGTCATGATCCCGGTGGTAATTGGGCAAATAGACCCGGTAACTCAATTGTCGATATTTTACTCCCTTGGGTTCCTCATACTACTGCTAGCTTTGAAAAGCGTCTTGCATCTATTAAAGCTTTAGAGCGAGAATTTCCAGAGACAGCCTGGAAAGTTTTACTTCAGCTTCTTCCAACTGGTCATGGGTTTACACCAGGCATAAGTAAGCCAGAATGGAGACAATTTATACCAGAAGACTTCAATAAGGAAGTAAGTCAAGCGGACTACATTAAGCAAGTAATCGAATATGGAAAGTATGTTGTTGAGCTCTCGAATAAGGATTTATCACGATTACCTAAACTAGTTGATCACTTAGATCATCTTCATGAAGAGGCGTTTAACGCGTCTATTAATTTGCTTAAGAACTACTCAGAATCTAATGCCCCCTCTATAGAGAAATACATTCTTTGGATTGAACTCTTAAAATTTGTAAATAAACATAGGAAGTTTTCTGACGCAGATTGGTCTCTTCCAAGTGATATATTAGACAAGCTGGAACCAGTAGTATCGAATCTACAACCTGAGGATAAAGAGCTACTTTATCGGCGATTATTTACCAATAATAATATGGATTTGTATGAAGAAAAAGGAAACTGGAGAGAGCAAGAGGTAGCAATTAGTGAGGCTCGTAACGAGGCAATTCTAGAGCTTTTCACCGAAGGTGGTTATGGTTTAGTCTTAAAATTTTCGAGTGCAGTAGAATCAGCAAGTTTGGTCGGCAGTTCTTTGGCGGCAATAGTTGATCATGAAAATGAAAGATTGCTGTTAGACCAATTAAAAAAAGATGACGCGAGTTCGAATAATTTTATTTCTGGGTATGTTTGGAATAGAAATTACCTTACGAAAGGAGCATTTGTCGAAGAATTAAATTTTGATCAATGGAAGGCTGACGATGCTGCTATCCTTCTTCTCTTACTACCTTTCAGTCCAAAAACTTGGGACATGGTTGAGTCTATATTAGGTGAAGGCTCTAAATATCTATACTGGAAACATGTATATGTGAACGCATATCAATGTGACGACGAGGAAAGCCTGTACAGAAGTATTGAGATACTACTAGAACATGGAAGACCACTTTCTTCTATTCATTGTTTATATAGGCTACTGCACTCCAAAAAGGCATTAAGAATTGCGCCTACAGTAAGATCATTGATGGAAGCTGTAAATACGAGCGAAAATTCATCAAATTTAGACGTTTATGAAGTTCGTGAATTAATCCAGTATGTGCAGGAGTGTGATCAGGTTTCAGATGATGATCGCTTTAGAATTGAATGGGCGTACCTACCCCTAATATCCAGTAAAAGAAGTGACGACGGATCACCAAAATATTTAGAAAGAAGACTAGCAAGTGACCCAGAATTTTTTTGTGAAATTGTAGGTCTTGCCTACAAGTCAGACAAAGGGGACGAATCAGTCGAGCTTAGTGAAGCACAAAAAAACATCGCTAAAAATGCTTATGAACTATTGGATGGGTGGAAAGTAATACCAGGAACACTCAAAGATGGAAGCTTTGATGCAAAAGGTTTTGACTGTTGGTTTGATATAGTTTCAAAAACCTCCAGAGAAACTGGGCACTCTTATCCAATTCTTCGAGTTCTTGGAAAAGTACTTATCAATGCGTCTGAATCTGAAGATGGATTATGGATTGAGCGGAAAATAGCGGAATTTCTAAACCAAAGAGAGCTTGATGAGGTTAGGAGTGCATACAGTTTGGCAGTTTATAATTCTCGTGGTGTGCATTGGGTTGATCCAGAAGCAAAGCCTGAGATTAAACTGTCGGAAGAGTATCAGGCTAAATCTGAAGCCATTGATTTACTCGGATTACAAAGGTTTTCTCGTACACTTAGAGAAATTTCTGAAGGCTATGCATCCGAAGCAGAATCAATTATTAAAAGGCATTCTAAATCGCTAAGGATTCACAGTGATGAAATATAATGATTGTATGTTATACATCCGACTGGATTTTTAGCTATGTGTAGTTGTTTCTGACTCTAGTTTGGATCAAAATCCCCGATTCCGACCTACTTTTACTCACCTAATATCTCATTGACAGTTGTCAGGTGAATATAACCAATCAACTGCGAATAATAACCATGAATTACAGTAACTTAGGTAATTTTGACAACAAAGGCCATTCCGCGAAATACAGCGGCATAAAAACAGTCACAATCACAGTGAATGATTTTTCTCAATCAAATACCTTTTGCTGTCTCTCTATACAACATCATCTTCAAACTGATGATCTGCGACACGCATACCGAGACGTTTGG
>CAJQKX010000388.1 GCA_905479025.1 uncultured Paraglaciecola sp. | reverse complement strand
TCGTAAATCCCCACCCTGACGAGTTGTATTTAACACCAAACTCGGTGACAACTGCCCCATAGTGGGTCGTGTTAACGATCGTGATAGACCAAACCTGGCAATGATATTATCTTGCCATTCTGCTTTTATTGATACACTGGGCAGCCAATTATCATAAGAGGCAGAGCGTGAAATAATTCGACCCGGAGAGTTAAGTTGACCCAGTTCAGTTTGATCAAGGATCGTCAGGGCTAACAAGTCTGACTCAAAGCCCGTTACCACGATATCGGTGTTTTCATAACGCACCCCGTATTGTGAGGATAGTTCAATATCACGCCATGTTGTTCTATGTTGTCCTTGAAGGTAAGCAGACGTGACATTCTCAGTAACCGTGAAAGAGTTATTTCGTATCACTGCATCGAAATTAATATCACTGGCAGACTCCAGAAAGTTAAAAAGGGTTTCACCATCGTGTCTTAACCAACGGGTTGGCAAATTTTCACTGCCGCTGACACTACTTAGAAAATCACTACCCGCATCAAATACTGTTTGAAAACCATTAGGAAGGTCTGGCTCTGGGAAATAGCCACAAAACGAACAATGCACTGCATTTTTTTCATTATCCCACCGTTCGTTGCGTTTTGATTGCTTTGAATACATCAGGCCAAACTTAATATCTATATTAGAATCAAGCCCATCAAAAAGTGTAATATCCGTTTTTAGTTGGTCAAATTTATCTTCAATATTCCACCCGCGACGCATCATCACATGAGCTCTACCATTGACTGGGTCCAAATAATCAGACACACCAGTGACATCCCCTAACGCATCAACGATGCTTGGATCTGATGAATCAAAGCCCGTTATATGAGGTAGAATATTACCTTCTGATATAGAAAAAGAGGACCGATTGAGGTAACCGATTAACGTCAGAGCATTGCCTGCACCTATCTTATCTTTGGTACTGGCTTTAGAGCTAGAAACATCAAACTCCAACAACACTTTTGGGGAGGCTTGCCAACTACTATTAAAACCTAATGCATTCACACTCGATGGCCTGTCGAATGTGCGGGCATGAAAGTCTGTAGCGTGGCCTACATTCTGAGAAAATGATGTCGCTGTGCCGTTTTCATCGGTCACAACATTTTCTAAATTACTCGATGTAAACCAATGCCCCAAGGATGTTGAATCGGTTTTTACATTAAAGTCTGATTGTAAATAATCAAGACTAATATCCAGATTTGGTGAAGCCTTATACTGCAGAACTAAGGTACCACCAGTGCGAGTGCGCTGGTCAAATCGCACACGTTGATCATAGTTTCTGGGTACAAAAATGTTGTCTGCTGTGGAGGTTATCTGCTCGCTCGGAATGTCAGTATTTAACAACCAGCCGTCTGTTTGCACTTCGTTAATACGTGCTTTGCGCATTTGATGTGATAAAGAAACTAACCATCCCAACTTGTCATTACTATGACTAAAAAAAACGGTGCCTTGAGGCGTTGTTTTTTGACTGTTATTGTCAGACGTGGCTTTAAGACTGCCGGCTACTTTAAAATCCTTGGATGCCATTGGTCTTGCTGTCTTTATATTAATAACTGAACCGATACCACCTGATGGTTGGGATGCAGAAAAAGTTTTGTCTACTGTTACCGAAGTCACCAGTTCTGACGCGATAGTGTCAAAACTAAATTCACGTCCTTGGTTATCTGTCGCTAACCTACGTCCATTACTCAAAACCGTATTAAATTGAGGCCCTAAGCCTCGGACTGTGACAAATTGCCCCTCACCTTCAGAACGATCAATCGAGACACCCGTTATTCTTTGTAATGACTCAGCCAAATTAAGATCTGGAAACTTACCAATTTCTTCTGATTGAATGGATTCAGAAACGCCTATTGATTCTTGCTTAATGTCCAACGCCCAATCCATACTGCCACGGATACCTCGCACCTCGATAAGTTCGATAGATGATGGTTCTTCAGGAAAGGTCATGATTTTATCGCCTCTGCCTATTAGCAAGTCGACTATGTCCTGCAACAATGATTTGTCTTCAACCAATGTATCGCGAATAGAAATACGTTTGATTGTCACCACGCCATCCCGCTCAAAAGAAGCAGCCAACCCAGTATTGTCAAGAAGCTTGCTCATTCCTTGTTCGATACTAAAGCTGCCTTTTAAAGCATTAGCCTGCCGGTATTGCACTTTTTCATAGGGAAAGATGATAGTGATGTCAGCTTGTTTAGCAAATTCGATTAACGAAACATCGGCATAACTGAAATCAATATTGAAATCCAGGAAGGTTTGTTTAGATTGAGCCCAGAGCATCTGGCTGAACAAAAATAGAACCACACAGCAACCAAAAAATTTCAGCTTAGTATTGAGTGTCACCGTGTTATTTAAGCTCTTACATCTCATAGATTTAACAAAACGTTATGTGCGTATATATTGTGGGGATTTCAAAATTTAAATTATCTTAAAACGTTAACATGGATTAACAAAAAAGTTACACTTAATTTCTATTTTGTAGCAAAGCTCACAGCATTAATTGAAAATAGGTATTATTAAACTGGCGGAATAGTTGTTGATGATCGTCTAATAAACACAGGAAGCTTAATGTCGGCGATAAATAGCATATAATATGCAAAAAAGATCAACAAAGCACACATCTTGGCATCCAATTTTTATGGCTGCACGGGATAGCATGGCAAGCATGTTGTCACGCATAGTTCCGCCTAAAGAAATTGAAGATATCGTTCAAGAAACTTATGTGCGAATTTGTCAGATGGATAAGCGGGAGCCTGTTGAACAACCCAAGTCGTTTTTAATGAAAACGGCAAGAAATTTAGCTTACGACCATCTGAAAAAAGCGGAGACGCGACTGGCCGATGGAGCAGAAACTGATTGTGATTTTGATGTCGACGCTTCTATGCACGATGCAGTGTTTGAAAATCACGCGAGCAACCAAGAGTTTGCCCATTTTTGTGAGGCTGTTCGTCAATTACCTGTGCAGTGCAGACGGGTATTTGTATTAAAAAAAGTATATGGATATTCTCAAAAAGAAATAGCCAAAGAAATGACGTTAAGCGAGAGCACGGTGGAAAAACATATCGCCGTAGGATTTAAAAGATGCGCCAGTTATATGCTGGGATTCAGCCAAACAAATGTTAGATCAAGTCAGTCCAGATCTGCAGCAAATATTCAAGGGGGTCAAAAATGAGCAATGTAATTGAAATGAACAAAGACCCTATGGATGAGGCAAGTTTATGGATTACTCGGTTAGACAGAGGATTATCTGAACAAGAGCAGATTGACCTAAAAGTGTGGTTAAATTTATCTCACACTCATCTTGAGACCTTTATGCAGTTGGTGAAATTGTGGGACAAAATGGAATCTCTCTCACAACTAAGTGAGTTGTTTCCGCGTAAACCTCGATCTGTGCCCAAACATAAACTACCGATATTTGCATGGGCCGCAAGTGTCATTTTTGCATCGCTCATGTCGCTAGGATTATGGC
This sequence comes from uncultured Paraglaciecola sp., assembly GCA_905479025.1. The sequence goes on along the minus strand of CAJQKX010000388.1, from coordinate 7,013 downwards.
TTAATGCAGATGTTTTATTTGGACAAGGTTCAACACAGATTGTGCAGTTTAATAGTGACTATGAAACGAGGGTGGGTGAACAATCGACTTTCTTTTTGCAGGATAAGACCAGAATAAAATTAAACACTAACAGCTTAGTGAGAGTGACCTACACCGACAAGCAGCGTGTCTTCGAGTTATTGCGAGGAGAAATGCATGTGGCAGTTGCCCATAATGAGCATAAACCTTTAAGTGTCTATGCCGGTTCAAATATAATTCAAGCGGTTGGTACAGCTTTTAATGTCGAACTTGGCAGTGAAGACGTGGAATTGATTGTGACTGATGGCAAGGTATTAGTGTCAGATATAAACAGTCGGACCGCTGCACCTCTCAAACTAAGCGATGTGTATTTATCTCCCAAATCATTTTCAGTCAGCAAAGGGCAGAAGGCCCAGCTGAAAGCCAGTAATACCACTATCATTGGAAGTGATGCAGCGAAGCTTGCCTCTGATTTAGCGTGGCAACAAGGCAACCTAATTTTCCGTGGTGAAAGTCTATTTGATGCAATGCAAGAAGTGTCTCGTTACACCAACTATCAGTTTGATTTTGGCGATGAGGATACTAAAAGTCTTCAGATTGCAGGATTCTTCAAAACATCCGATATCAGTGGCTTATTGGCCGCCTTGGAAAGCAACTTTAATGTGGTCTTCAAAAAAATCAGCAATAACCAAATAAGACTTAGTAAAAAGCCCTGAATACATAATTCGATCCTCTCATTCTGTATAACGAGCCGCAGCCAAATATTGTGCTGTGGCTGTTTATTAACCCTAAAAAAGTGAAATTCAAAGATGAACAACCCTTCTCAAAAAGAAAATCTACTTTTTATTATTCTCATAAGTACTGTAGCCACCATTGGCGGATTTTTGTTTGGCTTTGACAGTGGCGTCATAAATGGCACAGTAGATGGACTGACAAAAGCGTTTAAGTCTGAGTCTATTGGTCAGGGATTTAATGTCGCCAGTATGCTCTTAGGGTGTGCTGTAGGTGCATTTGCCGCAGGCACTTTGGCAGATTGGCTTGGCCGTAAAGGTTTACTTATCATTGCGGCGGTATTTTTTGTGTTTAGCGCTTGGGGCTCTGGTATCGCACTAAGCTCTGGAGAATTTATTTTCTATCGCATTATCGGCGGCCTTGCTGTCGGTGCTGCGTCTGTAATGGCCCCCGCCTACATAGCAGAAATTGCGCCTCCCAGAATGCGCGGTCGACTCGCCACTATTCAGCAAATAGCCATAATATTTGGCTTGTTTTGCGCATTTATCAGCAACTATTTACTCGCTAAGGCTGCCGGCGGCTCTACAGAAGTGTTTTGGCTCGGTTATCAAACTTGGCGTTGGATGTTTTGGATTGAACTTGCACCAGCGGTCATCTTCTTTTTGTCTTTACTTGCTATCCCAGAAAGTCCACGCTTTTTAGTGATAAAGAACAAGCGCCAAAAAGCATTAGATACCCTGACAAGACTGTATGGGGCTAACCAAGCAAAGCTGACATTGAGCGAGATTGAACAATCTATTGCTACAGAAAACCATCATCCAAAATTATCTGACTTGGTCTCAGGTGGAAAAGTCAGGACCATAGTTTGGGTAGGCATTGGCTTAGCCATGTTTCAGCAACTAGTGGGCATCAACGTGGTGTTTTATTATGGAGCGGTATTATGGCAAGCCGTAGGATTTTCAGAATCAGACTCACTGATGATTAACGTGATTGTCGGTGCTGTGAGTATTATTGCGTGCGTCATAACCATCAGCTTAATCGATAAACTGGGAAGACGTCCTTTTTTAATTATCGGTTCAATAGGTATGAGTATTACCCTACTCACACTTGTTTGGGTATTTGCCAATGCCGATGTTGCAGAAAATGGTAATTTAGTTTTAGGTGAAAATGGAACACTCGCCTTAATTGCGGCCAATGCTTATGTGTTTTTCTTCAACTTATCATGGGGTCCAGTTATGTGGGTATTGCTAGGTGAAATGTTCCCTAATCAAATCCGTGGTTCGGGATTAGCTGTTGCTGGATTTGCGCAGTGGATAGCCAACTTTGCGATAACCATGACCTTCCCAATGATGCTAACCACTATCGGCTTGGCCAGTGCTTATGGATTTTATGCACTATGCGCATTGTTATCAGTGATTTTTGTTATAAAAATGGTCGAGGAAACAAAAGGCAAAACCTTAGAGAGTATGCAAGGCTAAGTACCACTTAGATAGTCTGAAAATACGTCACCAGTATTTTCAGACTATTATGTACCAGTTTAAATTCAACTTTCAGGATTAGCGAAGAAATAAACCAGTAAATCTGCGCTCAAAATAATTTTTCACTTTGGTTTCTAATAAACGTTTACGTAATTTTACTAGGAGTAAAGCCCATTCAGTGTCAATGGCATGATAGGCTTTATTATGATGACGTGATAACCATATTCGGACTACCTAGACAAAGGCAGTTCTGCCTCACATCACTTGTAAGGGAATATTTTATTCAACTACGTAAGTGACAATGTTCATTACCAACTCCCACCTCAATGCTGAAATGGTAATGCCGCAAACAACGATTAGGTAATCCATGATAAGTTCAAGGAGTATTTCTAATTCACCGATTGCTGCCCTTCTGGTTATCAAATTTTGCTGCTTACAATAACACCGTAAGGGCAGTTAGCCATCGAAGTGTGGCTTAATAACAAGCAACATTTAAAAGTTGAGACACCAGATCTGTTACAATTTTTCCTTAGAGCACATTACTAAGGGCAATACCTAAGCCAAACCGAGTTTGACTATGATTGTAATCAATCATGCTTTCACCATACCCACTAAATGCCGTGGCATATCCTCGCAATTTACCCCACAATGGAAACGTAAAACCAAACTCAGACGAACCTTTACTTGTAGAGAAATTTTGGCGTCCACTCATACTGAATTCTAGGTCATGCCATTTATAGACCATACTTAATTCGTAGTGGCCAAAAAAATCCTCTATGTCAGGGTTATCATCTCCTTTTGGATCGAGTTTAAACGCTTTTTCATTTTCACTTAACCTTAACCAAGGTTTGAATGACAGCGCAAAGTTGTTTTTTTCAAACAAAAAATTGGCGTACACTCTATTCCAACTTCTGGATAGGTTTTGGGCGCGGCCATTAGACTGATGTTCAATACCTGCAATCATTCCGGTGTTTCCACCAAATGGATGCCAATCTAGCGGTGTCAGATAGAAAATTTCAGGTTGATAATTGGTTTCTCTAAAGGGTTTTGAGATGTTTTCCGCATATATCTGCCACCATGCCTGTATGGTAAATCCAAAATACAGACCATCACCTTCAATCAATATACTCTCGTAATTCAAAGGTACCTTAAAGCTCAACTGAAATTTAGTTTCTATATCCTCAAGGTTCTCTTTATAGCCCTCGAAACCAGAATAAACCTCTTTGTTTATCCCATCAGTCGTTATAGCAGGCAGTATGTAATTTATCTTGTGAGGGGTAATTACATAAGGTTCAAATTCGGTTTGTCGTTCTTTGATTATCCGACTTGAAATGGCACCAACACTGCTAGTGGAATCGGATGTAATACTTAACTTTGCTATTTCAACCTCATCTTCATAAATCTTCATACCGCTACAAGCGTTTCTAATTTCGCCCAAAGTAAGACTGCCATCTCCAGTGAAGTATGCTTTCATAACACATTTTTCGATTGTTTCTTGTGCATAGGAGATGGACACAAAAGAGGTGAAGGCTAATGCACAATAAAAAATTGTAGCTTGTCCATGCATAATACTCGTCCTTAGATATAAGCTTATAGATTAAGAATACCCTATAACGACACGAACATAATGCAGATAAATATTTTTTATAAGTCAGTTGCTTGAAAGTTACATTGGTTTGTTATTGTTATGAATTGTCCATGGTTTTGATGATTAAAGTATTGCTCTTTAAAATATTTTTCTCACACTAGTCAACCATAAAAAACCTGAATAAATCCTATGGATATATTCAGGCTTTTAAATATAAGTACCCCATCAATAATCAATTTAGAGTAACAAACTCTTCACCACTAGTTGGATGGATAGCCACACAAGCATCAAAGTCAGCTTTAGTTGCGCCCATTTTCATGGCCACACCAAAACCTTGGAGTATTTCGTCCATGCCTGCGCCAATACCATGTAAACCTACCACTTTTTGATCAACGCCTGCACAAATTAACTTCATACGTGTCATTTGGCGATGTTTGGTCACGGCGGTATACATGGCAGCAAAACCTGAGTTGTACACAGTGATATTATCTTCACCGTATTGCTCATTAGCTTCTGCTTCACTCAGGCCAATTGTGCCAATGGGTGGATGGCTGAAAACGACAGTTGGGATTAAGGTGTAATCCATATGGGCATTAGTCTGACCATTAAATAAACGTTCAGACAACAAACGGCCAGATTTCACTGCTACTGGGGTGAGTTCAACATAACCGATGTTATCGCCCACTGCATAAATACCATCAACGTTGCTATTTTGGAATTTGTCGACTTTAACGTATCCACCTTCGTTTAGCTCAACGCCGGTATTTTCCAAGCCAATTTTATCGTTTGCTGGCTCACGGCCAATGGCCCAAACCACACAATCAGTTTCGATTGATTCACCGTTTGCAAATTCAATGGTTAAAGAGCCATCTGCATTTTTTATCACTTGAGTGGGTGTGGCGTGGGTATGCAATGTAGGACCATCTTGAGCCATAAGCTCTACCAATGTCTCAGACAGCATAGTATCAAAGCTACGAAGTGGGGCATGTTTACGCACCACTAAATCAGTTTTTGTCCCTAATGCATGCATCACACCAGCAAGCTCTACTGCAATATACCCTGCTCCCACTACAACGGCGCGTTTCGGCTGCTCTGTTAGGTCGAAGAAACCATCAGAATCAATGCCTAGTTCGGAGCCAGTAATATTAGGAAAAATAGGACGACCACCTGTGGCGATAAGAATATGCTCAGCGGTATAGTGCTTGCCATTCACTTCGATGGTGTTTCTATTAACAAATTTCGCAAAACCATTAATAAGTGTCACACCATTTTTTTCAAAACCACTGCCGTAACTAGCGTGAATACGCTTAATGTAAGCTTCTCGGCTATTGACTAGCGTTTGCCAATTGAAGCTATTCACGGTGACATCAAAACCATAATCAGGTGCATACAGGTTAATGGCTTCGGCAACATGTGCGCCAAACCACATCACTTTTTTCGGAACACAGCCCACGTTGACACAAGTGCCACCAATGGCATTTGCTTCTACCAATGCTACTTTTTTACCATGTTTAGCTGCGCGATTTGCCGATGCAATACCGCCACTACCACCACCAATACATATATAATCAAAATCTGCCATGAGCCTGCCTAGTTAAAAATATTTATGTCAAAATGCTTATTTTACAAAAAAACATCGCAATTTTTCAATTGATGCAATCTATTTTATCCATATGTGTTGTGAATGTAAAAAGAACCTCGTTGCTATGTTTTAATTGCAGCATATAAAATTTATCTGTTAGAAGCATCGGTCAGCTCTTGAGATTTCGCTAATCTAACCCAATTTAAGACTCAACTTCGATTAAAAGAGTGTCCTTTATGACCAACCCGCTGACAGATTTATTTGGCCTACCTCAATTTTCGGCTATCAAACCTGAGCATATTCAACCCGCTATCGAAAAAGCTATTGGGGCCTGTAAAACCAAAATCAATGAGGTCCTGAGCATAGGTCATTACAGCTGGGATGACCTTGTGGCTCCGATTGAAGAAATAGACGACATGTTAAGCCGCCAATGGTCACCTGTATCCCATATGAACTCTGTGGTAAGCAATGATGCATTACGTGAAGCACATGATGCGTGTTTGCCTGCCTTGTCAGAATACAGCACTTGGGTAGGCCAAAACGCTGAATTGTACAGTGCTTATTGCAAAATCGAAGCAAGCAATGAATTTTGTGACTTATCACAAGCTCAACAAAAAGTGATAACCCAAGCTATACGCGACTTCAAATTATCTGGTGTCGCTTTAGACAACGAAAAAAAGACGCGTTATGCTGAGGTGAAAAGTCGTCTTTCTGACTTAGGTTCAACCTTTAGCAACAATGTAATGGATGCCACTTTAGGCTGGCAAAAACATATTACTGACCAGAGTAAGTTAGCGGGCTTACCTGATTCTGCCAAAGGCGCAGCCAAACAATTAGCCGAAAGCAAAGAGCTAGAAGGTTGGTTGTTTACTTTGGACATCCCAAGCTATTTACCAATTATGACCCACGCCAATAGTAGTGAGTTGCGAGAAGAGATGTATCGTGCTTATACGTCAAGGGCTTCTGATCAAGGACCCAATGCTGGTAAATGGGACAACACCGAGATCATCAACGAAACCTTAAGTTTACGCCAAGAATTAGCGCAACTATTAGGCTTTAAACATTTTGCAGAATATTCATTGGCCAGCAAAATGGCAAATTCTAGTGAACAGGTAAATGGCTTTTTACAGGATTTAGCTAAACGTTCTAAACCCCAAGCGCAACAAGATATCGATACCTTGACGGCCTATGCCAAAGAACACTTCAAAACAGATAAGTTACAAGCTTGGGATTTTGCTTATTATAGCGAAAAACTAAAGGAACAAACCTATAAAATTTCTGATGAACAATTACGTCCTTATTTCCCCGAAAATAAGGTTATAAAAGGCTTATTTGAAGTGGTGTCACGTTTGTATAATTTAACTTTTAGTGCTCGTCACGATATTGATACATGGCACAAAGATGTGCGTTTTTATGATATTCATGACCAAACAGGCGGACTTCGCGGAAGTTTCTATCTAGACTTATATGCTCGTGAGAAAAAGCGCGGCGGTGCTTGGATGGATGAATGCCAGGTACGCAGACAAAAAGCAGACGCCATTCAACAATATCCAGTGGCGTATTTAACCTGTAATTTTAATGGCCCTGTAGGTGACAAACCCGCATTATTTACCCA
>CAJQKX010000387.1 GCA_905479025.1 uncultured Paraglaciecola sp. | reverse complement strand
TCTCTACTTTGCTAACGATTAGTGTTAACAGGTGTCTTATTTTTATGTTACAGCGGATTTGCGGTTTATGGTTTTATTCAATGGCGTTTAGAACCTGTTAAATTAAAAGGTCAGACAGAGGCTCTATGAGCGATTTAAAGATCATGCTGGAGGCTGAGTTAGAAAATTTGGAGTGTGTTGAATCAGACTTTCATCTAAAACCTGTTAATGGAGGAACCATAAATAGCAGTTATCGCCTTGAAACATCCAACAAAAATTATTTTGTCAAAACTTTTGAGTCAGATACAATCACGTTGTTAGATAGAAAAAGGCTCTTTGATATTCAACTGGCCCTTGCTGAAAAAGGGCTTGCAGTAAAGCCAATCTATCTTTCAACGTCACTGAATTTTCAAATTGACCAATGGCTGGATACCCCCACCTTAGATCAGGCAGATATATCTAACCTAACCATTACCAAAAGCTTAGCTTCTGCGTTATCAATAATACATAACACTAAGATTAATGCCCCAGAACTAGATTTGCCCAGCCAATGGCAACATTATATGAGTTTGCTTAATGTGCCAATTTCAGCTTCAGAACAGCAAATTGTCGATAGTTATGGGGTTATTTGGCAGCAAGCTTGCTCAACTAAAGCGGTGTTTTGTCACAACGATTTGGCTTTATCTCATGTCACTCATTCTGTGCCCAGTAAATTTTTTGATTGGGAATACTGCGCTATATCTTGCCCGTATTTCGATCTCGCATCATGTATTATTGTAAACGGTTTTAGCTTAACGGATGAAACTAGCTTATGTGTCTCCTATGCACAATATAGTGAGCAACGTTTATCTGAGGTGATTGCTAAAGTAACCATTATGAAACCCCTAGTCGAATTAACCAATAAGCTTTGGTACAAGGCTGCTAGTCAGTCAATTTAAGGTACTTTTGATACGGATAGTTTATTAAATGTGCAGTTGTTCGTTAGATGTCTATAGTAAAAGCAAAATCACTTTACCTTTCGATTCCCGTCAGTATAATTCAGTCGGTCAGCAGGGGTGTAGTTCCAATTGGTAGAACAGCGGTCTCCAAAACCGATGGTTGGGGGTTCGAATCCCTCCACCCCTGCCAAATTTTGTCAAACTCGATATTTCTTAGTCGTAATTTTATTAATTGCCACAAGTATTAAAGCTAACTTATCTAAAGTAAATTCATGTTAATCTGTTGAAATGGAAAAATCCTTTTATCTTGCATTAAGTGATTATCAACACGCCATTTTGAATGAAATGGGTATATCGTCATGGCAGTTAGCCAGTGAAGAGAAAACTCAAGTAAAGGCCGACAACCAACCCCCTGACGTTATGACTTCTTCATCTGTGGTCAGATCAAAAGATGATGCCTTAGCTAAGTTAAAACAACTCAAAGCTCAAACACGAACAAGTGAAGCCATTGATGCTGTTCTAGTGACTTTCCCCCCAAGTGAAACCAAATTTCAAGTTTTTACCGATGTATTAATCGCCTTGGACTTAGAAGCTAAGCCACAAAAACATATTTCAAACGAACAACTGAGTCACTATTCAGCTTATCCCCTAAGTTGGGCACAAGGCGAAAAGGTTAGTTTTAAGCAAAAAAAACTGATTACACCCGCTTTAATCGATTTACAGCACGGTGATACTAAAAAGCAGCTTTGGTTGGAATTACAAGGCGCTTTACTTCTTGAATCAAATTAACCAAATAGGGGGCTCACGCATTTAGATGAAATCACAATTCTCCCCATTAACGGCTCAAAACAGTGATCCTTATTTTGATTTGCATAAACAAGGACAGTTTTCACCTTGGTCCCGTAAGATCTTTGAAGACTGTTTAACTAAGCCCTATTTTGCTTACTCACTCAATCAATATAATCAGCCATTAGGTTATTATATTGGTATGACAGTTCTCGATGAAGTGACCTTGATGGACATTGTGGTCAGCGCTGCGCATCAAGGCAAGGGTTTAGGGCAATCCTTGTTGCAACACTTTATGGCACAATGCAACCAAAATAATATTCAACAAATTTGGCTTGAGGTACGTGAATCTAACGCTGCTGCCATTAATCTTTATGACAATGCTGGTTTTATTTTGGTCGAGCAGCGAGTGGATTATTACCCAAGCGCAAAAGGTAAAGAAGATGCTTTGATTATGTGTTGTTATTTAGGGTAAAGATTGAGTATCTAAAACATAATAATGAGGCATTGTTCAAAATGATGATAAGAGGGGGACAAGCCCCCACGTATATCTTAACAACTTGCAGCAGTTATATTTAGACTTTCTGACATGTCTTGACGTTCAACTGCTAATTTTACAAAATTAGCATGGTTGTAGTTACAGCCCACACACATAGCAATAAATTGGTTCATATTCGGCGCACCAATATTTTTCTCCGAATTTTCGTAGGTTTTACGAGTTTTAACGTTAACAAGTTTTGCCATTTTAACTGTGGTTAACCTGCATCAAGACACACTTTTCTTACGTTCGAACCATAAATATACATTTTTGACTTAATCTTATTATCGAAACAGCAGAAAATATTGAATTAATTCTTATTAATAATTCCTGCTTTTAGGTTTGTCATCTTCGATAGAAGAGACAGTTTTACCGCTTGTGCCCACTCGTTGAGCCAGCTTTTCTTGGGTATAAACAGCTTCCCTGGACACTGATTTGAGTTGAGCGCGACTAAATTTTTTACGTGACATGATAAAACGTTTCTTGATGGTAAAATGTGAATATTAGTTATTTTAAGGTGCAACGTAAAAATTCTCATTATATTGAATGTAATTTAAACATTGGTTTGAGTAAATAGAAACGTTAATAATAAACAGTGCCGATAAAGGCCTTTTTTATGTTCAAAATTATGAAACCTTATTAAACAATATACAAAGCTACTAAATGACAACAGATCAGCGACTTTTTTATTGGAGTCATATACAATGCGTGCCCAAATTATTTAGTAACCAGTAACTTAAGAGTATTCCATGTCTTTCCAACAAGAAGTTGATAAACGCCGCACTTTCGCGATTATCTCTCACCCCGATGCGGGTAAAACTACTATCACCGAAAAAGTATTGTTGTTCGGTAATGCCTTACAAAAAGCCGGTACGGTAAAAGGCAAAAAGTCAGGACAACATGCTAAGTCTGATTGGATGGAAATGGAAAAAGAGCGAGGCATATCTGTCACGACCTCAGTGATGCAATTTCCGTATCGTGAATGCACAGTAAACTTATTAGATACTCCAGGGCATGAAGATTTCTCAGAAGATACCTATCGTACATTAACTGCTGTCGATTCTTGTTTGATGGTCATTGACGCGGCAAAAGGTGTGGAAGCGCGTACCATAAA
>CAJQKX010000386.1 GCA_905479025.1 uncultured Paraglaciecola sp. | reverse complement strand
ACAACAATCGCTGCTCGATATTATTGACCAATTAAACGACGACCACGAAGTTGATGGCATACTCGTGCAGTTACCTCTCCCTGCAGGCTTAAACAAAGAGCAAATCTTGGAGCGTATCAATCCACAAAGGACGTGGATGGCTTTCACCCCTATAATATTGGCAGACTCGCTCAGCGTATCCCTGCTTTGCGTCCATGTACACCCAAAGGCATCATGAGCCTGATTGAATCCACTAAGCGCCCAGTCAAAGGATTAGATGCAGTTATTGTGGGTGCATCCAATATTGTAGGTCGTCCGATGTTTATGGAATTACTTTTAGCCGGTTGTACCGTTACCAGTTGCCACAAATTCACCCAGGATCTTCAATCTCATGTTAAGCGCGCGGACTTACTGGTTGTGGCTGTGGGCAAATCTGACTTTATTCCTGGAGAGTGGATAAAACCAGGTTCAATTGTTATTGATGTAGGTATCAACAGAAATCCAGACGGTAGCTTAGGTGGAGATGTTGATTACGCTAGCGCTTCCCAGAGAGCTGGTTGGATAACACCTGTCCCGGGAGGTGTAGGGCCAATGACGGTTGCCAGCCTTATTGAAAATACCTTGGAAGCCTATGTGAAGTATCACTCATAAATATGAGCACCTCAGCCCATATAGCCGATAATACCGTAGAGACATCTGTAAAATTCTGGATAGAAAAAGTGATTGTAGGACTGAATTTTTGTCCTTTCGCTAAAAAGGTGATGGAGCGTAATACGCTTCGGTATGCAATCTTTCCCGCGACACAAGTGAAGGATGCACTCAGTCACTTACTCGAAGAGCTGACATTACTTGACCAGCTACAGGATATTCAAACCACATTGCTTATTTTCCCACAAGGTTTTTCCAATTTTGATGATTTTCTGGATATGCTTGGACTGGCCAACACGCTCATTGAACAAGGTGGTTACGGGGGTATTTATCAATTAGCCAGCTTTCATCCAGATTATTGTTTTGACGGAGAGGAGCAAAATGACCCTGCCAATTATACTAACCGGTCACCTTTCCCAATATTACATATACTCAGAGAAAGTAGTGTAGAGACAGTGCTGGAACATTATCCTCAACCAGAAAGTATCCCAGAAAATAATATTGCCAAAGCAAGAAAACTAGGTTTAAGCTTCTTTAAAACCTTATTGAGTAACCAAAATCAAAACACTGAATCAAGTTAATTGGGTGAATCATCTTCGTCAACATTTTGATATTTTGTATCGCTGTTGCTTGTTATGGCTTCTTCTTGCTCTAAAAAGTCATCTATTGTTTTTATCAATTGTTGTGCGGAAAAATTAGAAACTTGGTAAGTCCATTTTTGCCAATACTCTGTTTGGTTGCTAGAAAAAAAATTCACAAAATATTTATTATCTAATTCACTTACCACTACCTGAAATATATTCTGTTGTGCTGTATTGACTTCAAGCTGAGTTACTATCTTTAACGTTTGCTCAAAGACTTCATCATTAGGTAAAAATTCCTCAAAATTAAGGCTGGTTAAGCTGCTAACGATTGAATTAAGAATACTAGGGTATTCCAATTTCTTATCTTTTGGCATGTTAATAAGCTGAAGATCGCCACTAACAGATCTGGCAATTTGCCAACCAAAACTATCAACTCGTGATACTGAACTGATATCTTGTGCTTGGTAAGGCAAAATAGGTTGTCTTAGCCACGAATATTTATCTATTGGTAAATGAATCGTTTTATCAGTTCGCCAGCTTCGAGGATCATCTAGTTTAAGTATATATTGGCCTTTACCTAGTGTGACTTCATTTCCAACTAAAACTTGCCAAGCATTGTCACTTGTTTTCAAAGTAACTAAACTGGCCATACTGTCCTCAACATCAATAGACTGTAAACCCAAACGAATATAGTTTTCTGGCTTGCTAGTTTTTGCCTCAACTAACTTTGTACGCATCATTATTTCGACAAATTCTGATAGTTTATCTTGAGAAATAGGATATGCGGTTTGCTCTTGAGCAAAAGTTGCCAACCAACGTCCCTCTATTTTTTTTGCACTAAACAATACACCTTGAGCATTCTTTATTTCGAGACTTTCCACTTGATTAGCAAATTCTTGCAGATCATCAAACAAAAGGACCGCTTCAAATTTATATTTGGAAGGTGATTGACTCAACCATACAACCAGTCCTAAAGACAATATCGCACAAACAGCTAATATTGAAACTTGTTTATTCATAAAACAGGCTCCACTTTTGACTAAGTGGTAATTGAAGTTAAACGAGGCCTAGTTCTGAAAAAGACTCTTAACAACGCAAGTAATAAAATGAGGATAAATGGAACAATGGCAATATTGACAAGTTTTAACCAGTTACCCAAACTTTCAATATCTTTATCAAGTTGATGTCTAACATCACGTAGAGACTTACGAATAGTGACTTTCTTTTGCATAAACTCGTCAATAGCTAACTGTTGTTCAGGGCTAATAATCAATGCACCCACTTCAACTTGTTGATTTTGCAACTGCAATAATTGCTGCTCGGTCTCTTCTAGTTGTTTTTGTAATATTTCTTCTTGTTCGCGAAATTTTTGTTCTGCAATGACGGTTAGTTCATCAACTTTGCTAAAAGGGCGACTAAAAACACCTCGGCTTCTGATACTGATGAGTGCATTACTACCACCTAAATTCTCAATAGCATTAATAATAAAATCACCGTTATTGGCGAAAGGAGTATAGATAGTTTGGCCAAAAAAATTAGATTGTTGCACCCAGAATCGATCGGCGAGCATGTCAGTATCCCCCACTAAAATGACATTTAAATTATCTGTCGATTTAACTATTTCTGTCAGCTCTGTTTCTTTAGGTAATTGTTCAAAGGCGCTTTTGGCCCGCCCTGATAATCTTACAGCTAGAACATATGCCTGTTTATCAATTTGATAGGCTTTCGCTAATTGTTCAGGGTCTTGTGTCATGGCATACGTCGCTGTATCCATCAAGTCTGAGTTTTGTGTTGACGTTACCAATGGTAACCAATTAGTTTCAGATTCTTCAATTTGGCTAAAAACACCAAACGACGCACCATTTAATAACTCTAGGTTTGATGTGAGCACATCTTCACGATCAAGCTGGTCTGCAGTAAAACCTACAAAACCAAAATGTCTGGCCACGCCCCCCTCTGGAGTCAGTATATCAAGACCTGCCATAGCATCAAGTAGCACATTATCACTATCAAAATGCACTCCCCATGCTTTGAGTAATCGATTTAGGTGTGAACTACTGACGCTAGGCATTGGTGTGGCCATCATTGCCATTTGGTCAGATTCATTATGTACATCCAGAAAAGCTAAGACTTTACCACCAGAGATAGCGTATTGATCAATAACAAATAATAACGCATCACTATATTCTTTGGGGTGAACTAACAGCAATACGTCTGTATTATCTGGCAAGCTGATGGTTTCACTAGTGAGTTGTTCTACTGTGTATAATTCATCCAATTGTGTAAGAAACGTCCAAGGAGGATCAACCTGTCCCGTCATGGGGTTCTGCCCACCTTTTATAGCAAGATCAGTGATTAAGGTTACATTGACTGGTTCTGGCTCATTTAGTTGATAAATCAGTTTGCTGATTTCATATTCTAAGAAACCTTCTTTTTGTGGGTCAAAAAACGCAATAACTTTTTTCTCATCTAAAGCATTAGTCGCTGCCAATCCCATATAAATGGATTCGCCTGCTACGCCAATATTTGCAGCGGTCAAACCAAATTGATCTGCCTGATCTTCTTGTTCAGAAAAGGCTAGAGGATCTAACACCTGTAACTTGAGTTTGCCGTTAGCAAAGGTTTCATATTCAGAAAGTAGACTTTTGACACGGTTGGCATAGTTACGCAAACTTGTCATATTTTTAGATGCTTTTTCTGAAAAGAAAAAGTATAGATTAATGGGTTCCTTTATTTCTTTCAGAACCTGCTTGCTTCCCTGTGACAAAGAGTAAACCTGATTTTCAGTTAAATCTAACCTTGCTGAAGATAACAATTGATTATTGATAAAAACCAAAGCAATAAATATTACCGATATCAAAAACAAATTAACAGAAAAGGTCAATTTATGCTTCATAACTAATCCGCCTTCTTTTGTTCAATTATCACTAAGCCTGCAAACAGCCAACAGCCAGTCACTATCAGAAAGTAAATTAAATCGTTTAAAGCAATCACACCTTTGGCCATAGCCTCAAAATGCGTCAGAAAACTAAAAGAGGCCACAACGTCAATAACCATACTAGGTGCCCAACTTTTAAAGGCATCGAGTACAATATTACTTCCGCTGACTACAAATAAAAAACACACTACCAATGATAATATAAAGGCGATCACCTGATTCTTAGTTATGGCCGACATACACATGCCGATAGATAAAAAAGCCCCAGCCATTAACCAGCTACCGACATAAGCAGCAACGATAATGCCATTATCTGGGTTTCCCAGATAATTAACTGTTAGCCATAATGGAAAAGTTAATAATAGCGACAAACCCAATACTGACCATGCTGCAAGATGTTTGGCCAACATGGCTTGCCAAGAACTGATTGGTAAGGTCATGAGTAGTTCAATAGTGCCACTTTTCCGTTCTTCAGACCAACTACGCATGGAGATCGCTGGAACAAGAAAAAGATATAACCAAGGATGAAAATTAAAAAAAGGTAACAAGTCAGCTTGTCCACGCTCATAAAAACCACCAACAAAAAATGTGAACACCCCCGACAAAATCAAGAATATACCAATAAAAACATAGGCAACAGGTGTCGCAAAAAAACTAGAAAATTCTCTTCGAAATAATATACTTATATTACTCATTACGCTGTCACCTCTTGAGTAATTTGTCTAAATACTTGGTCTAACCGCCCTTGCTCAACATATAAACTATCTATAGGTAATTTACATCGTTGTGCGTGAGCAGTCACTAAATGCAATATTTCTGCTCCCGGTTTTGGAAAAAGAGTCACCCGC
>CAJQKX010000385.1 GCA_905479025.1 uncultured Paraglaciecola sp. | reverse complement strand
ACCGCGCATTTTTCATAGAGTAATTCTACTCTTTCACCATAACTCTGTATGGCTTGACGGGATTTTTCAGAGCTTAGCCTAAACCCCTCATTACACTCATATCGCATGAATACATCAAAATGCTGTTTTCGAGTACGCCCAAAGTTCGTGCGGAACTCTTCTGCAGCCCAATTCACAAATGTTATTGGCGCTCCAACTGAGATAAGTACTTCCCTTAAAGCTTCTAGTTTCGCTTTGTTTGAATCTAGAAGTATTCCATCGCAGTCAAATATATGTAGGCTATCTACACTGTCAGATGCCATAAATTGAAATCTCGGGAATAGTGTATGAAGTCGGTGTTAATGAACGTATATTTATAGACTTTGAGCTAAGCAAAGCTACAAACTGTTGCATTTCTTTTTGCCTAGGATCTCCTGCAGGAAAACCGCCGAAGCCGACTAAACTTATATTTTTAGCTTTTGCATCTAAACAAAAAGCAATTGCATAAGCTACTGTTAGACTATTTGGAACATCTGCAAAACTTCCATACATATCAAACGATCCAGGCTTTATACATATCCCATAATCATGGGTAATCTGAAAATCAGCTTCAACAAACATTTTCCTCGGCGCTATATACTTATATCTGCCTTTGTTATATTTTTCGCGGTCTTCTCTATATCTTTGATTGTGAGAAACTACCACGAAATCATAATCAATATCTAGTTTTTCTGAAGGCAGATTTATTGATATCAGAACTGCATTTTTCGAGGTTACATAGTCAATAATTGCTTCCTTATACCGAATTGAAATATCTGTTTGCGCAACTAATACTATTTCTTTATTTTGAAATATAGGTGGAGCTTTTTCACCCTGCACTATCCCTCCACCGGTTCTTTTAGATATGACATCGTCCATGATTAAGTTACTATAAACATGTGGCCGCTCAATCTTACTAAGATCAATCAACACTTGGTAAAGATTATTTTTATCCAATTCCATATTTCCGCATAACTCTTGGACATAGGTAGGGTGTAATCCGAGCTTCGCACCCAGATAGTAGGGCGCAGAAGCGCCCCAGCCACACTTAGTTTTTAAAGGATCAAAGTGCTTGACCACCAAAGAAAAAAGCGGACCCAAATCATTACTTCTTTTTAGTTTAGAACTCTCAAGTAAATACTCTGTCTCAGCATTACCTGCACCTCGACCCATACCAGTAACAGTCCCATCAACCCAAGTACAACCAAGCTCAATTGCAACATTTACATTTGAAACAGCCTGACCCATATTATTATGCGAATGAAAACCCATCTCTCCATGCCAACCAGATCTTATGGCTTGATAAACCCGCTGAACATCTTGCTCATCCATTGATCCAAGTGAATCGGCAAAATACAACACATCAATACAACCAAACCCATTAATTATCTCGGCTTGGGTTTTAAGCTCGATTGACTCACGCAAAGACGCTTGCATGATATTTAGACCAACTAAAAACCCTTTCCGCTTAAGCTGCTTAAGCATCGGATAGCACTCCGACACTTCATTGAAGTGTGCTGCAATCCTTACTAATCCAATTTTTTCGTCACATCGATTCTCAAAGAGCTGATTAATAGCATCCTCTTGGGAACAATCTTGAGATAAGATAGTCTTTGCATCAACCATAACACCATAAATAGGCCCATCAGGAAGAGTTAACCGCTCTAAATATTTCGTTGATGTATAAGCGTTAGCTCCTAAATATCGCTCGTTTTTAATTTGCCTAAGCCCCAACTCAACATAGTCGACGCCCACTTTAGCCATCACGCTCAAGTAGTCTTTAACTAGGTCGGGCTTGAAGTCCCAACTATTGTAATAACCCCCATCACGAAGTGTGCAGTCGAGTATTTTAACAGGCATGTTAATCTCCTAATATGATTTAGTGCTAAATACTAGCCTCTATTTGTCTCTACCATACGTATGCTAAAAGCAACCAATATCGTCTTAGCCCAAATAAACAGCGACTTGAACCGCAATTAACTCAAGATTTAATATTTTTGCATTCTCGAATTTAACAGTAACAGTGATTAGAGTATGGGCAGGTTTTTCTCTCAAAGCTGACGCGCTCAACTTAGCATATGATTTTCCTGTGCCCTGACTGACGATATACACAGTAACATTACCAAGAAGTTCAAATTTCCCCCAGATAAGGCAGTCTTCTTTAATGTGCTGCTACTAAATTTAATTATTTTCAGATTGACCAATTCCTCACGTTTTGCGGAAAAGTCGCGAACCCAGTTCAATTATTTCACCACGGTTAAACAAGATAAGACTTGGAAACGAGATAAGAATAACAAACATCGACGACAAGTAACACAGAGTAGCAATTATCATTTCAGAGACCAAACTCAACGAGAGAACACTTGACACAGCAAACTTTGATATAAAAGATAAAACTAAAACCAATGCTAAAACTATGGTTTGATGTAAAAGATCAAACTTAGCGTTAAACAATCTAGTAATAATATAAGCGGATACAGTAACGTGAAAGAACTGCATTACTAACATTTTAATAGCGAGCCCATTGGATTGTAGGCCCAAGCCAGGAACTGCAGATGTAGTGGGAGCTAAAAGAAGATAAGTTACGATCATGCTAGCAACCATAAATACATAACCGATGTTTGCCTGAATTTTGTTATGTTCGGTTGCGTAAAATACCGCCCCGCAAAGCTGCCCTAAACACTGGTGCAGAGGATAAAACAACATAATTGCGAATGTAACGGCGCCCTGAGAGTAAGGTGCACCAAGAATTAATACCAACACTTCCTCTGCCCAAGGCACTATTGCTCCAATCAGAATAGCGCTTACTACATATAAAATTCTCGACGTTTTAGTATATAAATACTGAATCAGCGCAATATCATCTATTCTAAATGCTTCGGCTATCTCTTTCCAAAATATTTTTAAAATGGCACCTGTCGCTATTAGACAAACTGCAGATATTTGAACCGCAACTGCATAAAAAGCCTGCTCTGCTGACCCACCCCAAAGCTGCAGTAACCACCTATCAACAAAGACATAAAAGAAGCCAACCCAGGCATAGGGAATCAATGGTTTGCAGTAAAGCCAAAATTCGCGAGATACTGATTGAATCGTATCTTTACTAGTATTCTCTGGACTGGTTACATACATATTTGCTGCAACAAAACTTGCCGCAGTCCATTCAAAAATTAATGCCCCGAATATAAAAGGAAGTAAAACTTGCCCCCAAACCCACAAAGCAACAATGATCAGCAGGTGTGAAAATGTTACAACTAGTGTTAGCGACTGCACTCGCACCGTCTGACGGCTTGCCTCTGCCATCGACAACGCTACTTGCCATACTTGGTGCTGCATAAAAACTGCTATT
>CAJQKX010000384.1 GCA_905479025.1 uncultured Paraglaciecola sp. | reverse complement strand
GAAGGTATCATTAAAAGTTCAACCAGCGATACAGATTTCAAAGAAAAATTCGACACAATAAATGAGAAAATTCGCAAAAGTTCACTGAATAGATCCTTGAAGGGTCCCAAATGGCCACTGCAGCGAGCTTGGGATGAATATTGCGAAACGATTTTGCACAGTGATCAAACTGACGTCATCAGAAATACGATACGCCCTACAGATTTTTTTAATTCCTACGAACTCGGTTTTGAAAGAGGGCTAGGAAAACAATGGGTTAATATTTTTGTTACACTTGGTCTTTTTGCCACTTTTTTGGGTATAATTGCAGCGCTTAGAGTTCTCGTGGAAGTCGATGCAAGCGGTGGAAATTTTTCCAACCAAAGCATGGCAAATTTTTTAAACGCCGCAAAGTCTAAATTTATAATGTCTTTAACGGGGCTTGGAGCCTCAATAACATTTAACTTTACCTACAGGTTTATGACTGGGCGAAGCGATATTGCGATACGCAGTTTATGCGACTCAATTGAGCAAAGAGTAACCTTTCAAACACCTGAGCAAATTGCCGATAATCAACTTTTAGCGATTAAAGAGCAGACAGAACAACTTCAGACCATGACTAATAACCTCGGTGCACAAATTGGTTCAAGCGTCGGCGACGCTGTTGCTGCCAAATTGGAACCTGTCCTAGAAAGGATAGGGTCATCCGCAGGAACAGAAGTTGAGGGATTAGTCGGCCAGCTTGGCGATACTATTTTCGAAAAGCTGAATTCCAGTTTAGATGAAGTGTCCAGCACGCTTAATGGGGTGAATAACTCGATGCAAGAAATTGCCGAAAGGTTACAAGCATCATCAAATAACGTTGGTGAGGAAATGACCAATGCGGTTAAATCGTTGAGCGAATTAATGGCAGATGCGCGTAAAAAAGCTCTAGAAGACGATCAACATGCCAAGCAACAGAGGGACGATCATCTTCAATCATCTAAAGATGAAATGGACAATTTCTTACGTGCAATAGAAGAGAATACGCGTAAGGGTTCAGCTGAACTGGCTGAGGCTGCCACTAAAATATCTGAAGCTACCGAAAATTTAAAAGGAGCTATAACTAATGCTGCCGATGGTATCGGGGACGATGCATCTGACGCTGTTGCAAAAATTGGAATGGACGCAGCTACAAAACTCGGAGAGGCCGGCACAAGAGTTTCTGACTCAATTTCTGACGCAACAGATGGTGTCTTGGAGAATCTGACTGTTTTTTCGGATAGTCTTCAAGGCTTATTGGGGAAACCTGTCCAAGAATTTGCAGACGCTCTCAAGGATTCCAATCGAGAGCTCAAGCAACATGCAGAGGAAATACTCAAGTCTACTAACACTCAATCACGAGCTGCAGATCAATTAGGTGAAGCGACCAAATCCTTGGAGAAGGTTTCGCAACCTATTTCAATTTCTTTAGAACAAATACTTGCTATCAACTCTGCCATTGCCAAGTCACTTCAAGCGAACAACACTCTAATGGAAGGCACTAACAGTGTGGTAGAGTCTAGTATGGCTGCTATGAAAATTTCAATTCAAGAGCTTAGTGAAATTGTAGAAAATGCAGATGACATAGACGAAAAGTTGGGCGTAGCTTTCAAGACGATATCAGATGGCTTTAACAAAACCCAGATTGACGTAAAAGAATTTACAGATGAAGTTCACAGTAAATTTGGAGAAGGCATTACATCAATTCAAAGTGTTCTTGACGGCTTAGACGATTATGTTCCTGGGCGTAGGAATTAGAGATAAGTGTCTCGCCGTAATTCATATAATCGAAACGAAGATGAAGAAGAATCTGCATTTGTATCAATGACAGATCTGATGATCTCAATTTTATTTATAGTAATGATTTTGATGGCTTTCTTTGCTAGGTCGGTTTCTCAAACTGAACAAGAAACAGTGGCTAAGTCAGAGTACAACCGCGTTGTAAAAATTATGAACGAACAAAAGGAAAAAATTCAAAGCCTAGAGCTTACATTAGATGAAAAAGAGTTGAAAATCACAGAGCTAAAAGAAGTTATCAAAGAACTCAAAAAACAATTAAAACTAAAAAATATCGAAATATCCCAAAAAGACGACAAAATCAAAGTACAGAAGGCCACCATAAAAAAACAGGAACTGAAAATCATAAAGCTAGAAGAAGTCATCAAAGAACTCAAAAAACAATTAAAACTAAAAAATATCGAAATAGAAAATCAATATAACGAGCTGACTAAAAAGGATGAAATTATTAGGGTGAAGCAAAAAATAATAAATGACAGAGATGAAGAGATTAAACGCCTTCAAAGGAAAATAGAGAAACTTCAAGACCGATTAGCGCAACTCACTAAGGTCAAAGACACCAAGCTTGCAAAAGTATTGGACGAAATCTCTCGAACTAGAACCAAGATTTTAAATAGCATTAAATTGAAGTTGGAAGATAAAGGAATTAAAGTCCAAGTAGACACTATCAGTGGTATCATCCGCTTTGATAACAGTGTTATAAATTTCGCATCTGGCAGCTTTAAACCGTCTAGTAAAGTTGCAAAAAT
>CAJQKX010000383.1 GCA_905479025.1 uncultured Paraglaciecola sp. | reverse complement strand
ATCAATAAGGATATCTTCGCCAGTGAGCCGCAAATACTTCACTGGTTCGAGTTTTCCATGTGACAATAATCATTGAATGGCAGAGACTCTCTTGTCAGCCCAATTTAAAGCATCTTGAAATAAACGATAAGATTGTTCATGGTCAATGTTTATCTGTTTGCAAAACAGTTCAATATTTTGCCAATCTGCCTTTTCAAATAGCTCACATAATCTTAAAAAATATGCAGACTCACCTGTACGATTAATGATCGCATCTTTCATATCTTTGTGAAGAGGTAATTTATCCATAAGTTCATGTATGTCACCATCCACCATGGCATCAATTAAAGATAATAATCCGATCAAGAATGCAGAGGGCTGAGAATTAGTCGGCATGGTTGCATTCACCATTAACTCGCAGAAACGACCTCTAGATAATACCATGGCAGTCAAGGCTTGTGGTTTACCTGTTGAGAATTGAGCTGTAAACAACAAACTAATAAAACGTTTTAGCTCTTGGCTCCCGAGCACAATTATTGCTTGTTTAATACTCTGTATAACAGCATCGCGTTTAAAGATTGGAGATTGCACATAACGTAATAACTTAAAAGACAGGTTGATATCATCTTCAAATATTGAAGTGACCTTTTTAATATCGATTTCGGCTCTATTGAATTCGGTCCACAGGTTAGCGACAGCAATCTGAGACGGATTAAAAGCAATCGTCTTAATAATTTCAGGCCGACTAAAAAAATAGCCTTGAAAATACTCACAGCCAATACTTAATCCGTGTTGAAAATGAGAATAAGTTTCAATCTTTTCTGCCAGTAGTTTGATATGAGGAAACGGTTTTAAAGCCGTTATGATCTCCTGAAATTGTTGTTCAGTTGTTAAAGAATAATCGAGCTTTATGATGTCAACATATGGAAAAAAATATTTCCACACTGAATCATGTTCGTAATCATCTAACGCAATGGAATAACCTTTATTTTTTAAATCAATACAAGCATCTAACAACCTTTTACTGGGTTTGGCTGTTTCAAGAATTTCAACCACAATTTTATCTTTGTCCAATAAAAATGGATAACCATTTATAATGGAGTCATGGGTAAAATTGATAAAGGCTAATGAGCCTTTGGTCAAACTCTCCAAACCTAAATTAAATTCTAATCCTTCAATTATTTTTGCAGTGGCTTCATCTTCATTAATATTTTTGGGAAATATATTATCAAGGCTGTCACGGAGTAATAATTCATATGCAAATAAGTTTTTATTCTTATCTAAGATAGGTTGGCGTGCCACATAAAAGCTCAATTTTATTCTCTCTGTTGTTACCGCTAATCAGAAACCTATGCTTCTACGAAAATTATTATAACAAATCATTTAAAAATTAGTAAGGTGAATTTCAAGCCAACATGTTTAAATAAAATTCGTATATACCCGCTCGATTTTCTGTAAATTTACGACCAATACAAGGTGTTTTGAATATACTTTATTGGGCGTGCTTTCACACACAGCTGCCTTAAACATCACACCGGAAAATGCTCTTTCCAATGCAAGGCAATCTGCTCTCTAGTGCAGCACCACACTTTATCATGGCTTTGCACATATTCTATAAATCGTTGCAATGCTGCCATACGTGCAGGGCGACCGATAATTCGACAATGCAAACCAATAGATAACATTTTAGGTGCTGTTGCACCCTCTGCATATAACACATCAAATGCATCTTTAAGATACTCGTAAAACTGTGCGCCACTATTAAATCCTTGTGGCGTAGCAAAGCGCATATCGTTAGTATCCAACGTGTAAGGCACCATTAATAAAGGTTTAGCGTATTGAGTATCGTAATACGGCAGGTCATCTGCATAGGAGTCGGCGCAGTATAAAATGTCATCTCTTTCAGCTAACAATTTAAGGGTGTTAGGGCTTGTTCTTCCGGTATACCATCCCTTAGGCTTACTACCTGTGATAGCTTGATGTAACTGCACCGCAGCATTCATCATTTTCTTTTCTTGTGGTTCAGGCATATCTTGAAAATTAATCCAGCGCATTGCGTGACTCGCTATCTCCCAGTTTGCCTCTTTCATAGCTGCTACTGCTTCTGGATTGCGTTGCAATGCCATCGTGACACCAAATACGGTAATCGGTAAATTATAACGAATAAACAAATTATAAAGCCGCCAAAAGCCAGCACGACTGCCATATTCATACATCGACTCCATACTTAAATGTCTATCTGGGTATGCCTGCGCGCCTATAATTTCTGATAAAAAAGTTTCTGATTGTTGATCACCATGCAACACACAGTTTTCACCACCCTCTTCATAATTAAGAACAAATTGCACGGCTATCCTAGCTTGATTAGGCCATTTAGGATGTGGGGGATATTGGCCATAACCTATTAAATCCCTTGGGTATGCATGTTTCATCAACTACCTTCAAATTCTGTTGGAACTGATAAACCACAGCCAGTTAATATTAACCTCACCAAATTGTTTGTAGCTTCAGTAAAATCAGTTTGAGTCATTGATTTGCCTCTGAGTTCATTAATTTGCACAGAAAAGTCAGCATAATGTTGTGATGTTGCCCAAATATTAAAGAGCAAATAATGAGGGTCTGTTGCAACTAGTTTACCTTGCTCAATCCATTGTTTTATCACATCTACGCGGCCCGCCATCCAATTTGCATGCTGGTCTTTAAAAAACTTGTCTAAATTAGGTGCGCCATTGATAATTTCTAGTGCAAACATTTTGGATGCGTCTGGTCGACAACGAGATATCTCCATTTTGTCAGCAATATAATGTGCTAGTACTTCAGCTGGATCGTCACTCACAGTTGCTTCATCAAACCGACTATTCCATAACCGAAGAATATCTTCCAACAAAGCCATATAAAGTAACTCTTTAGATTTAAAATAATAAAGCACATTGGTTTTAGGTAATTTAGCTCTATTTGCTATTTGCTGAACCCGAGCTCCTTTATAACCGTGCAGAGCAAATTCCTTTTCAGCAGCATTTAATATTTTACAGCGGTTAAACTCCCCAATACTGATTTCTTTGTGATTCTTACTTGCACACATTTAATATTTAATTTCCGTTGTATAAAATTTCATATGCTTTGATTAACATTGAAAATATCACCCAATCTAGGGGAATAATATAACCATAAGCAGTTACATTGAAATTACTATAACGCTCAACAATCGGCATTTTAATTGCTTAACTAATTTTAAACTCATAACAAAATGAATGGCCAGAGCATTTGGATCTGACTGAAAATTATACATATTATGATATTAACGTTTAAATTATAAAAAACTGACCATTTAGTCTACTATTTATTGTATTTAACATCGCTAATCGGGATAATAATTATATTAGGTCTCTTTAATGGAGCGTCACATGATCAGCTTTTTACTTAACAACGATATAATCCACATAAGTCAAGCCAGAGCTGACTTAACTTTGCTTGAGTATTTACGGGAACAAAAAAATCTGACAGGTACTAAAGAAGGCTGCGCTTCAGGGGATTGTGGCGCCTGTACAGTAGTATTAGCTGAAGTCGTCTCTCCAAATAATACACCAAAGAGAAATCTTCAATATAAAGCTATTAATAGTTGTGTGACATTTTTATCCGCATTACATGGCAAACAATTGATTACCGTTGAGCATTTACAAGATGAAAAAGTTTTACATCCAGTACAACAAAGCTTGGTAGATCATCATGGCTCACAATGTGGTTTTTGTACTCCAGGTTTTATTATGTCGATGTTTGCACTTTATCAGCAACAAGAACAACCAGACAGAGAAACGGTTATCCAAGCACTTTCTGGCAATTTATGCCGCTGTACAGGGTATCGTCCCATTATCGATGCCGCATTAAGTGCATGCCAAAATAAGCAGATTGATAAATTCGAACAAGCAGAGATCCAGACTGCTAAACGTTTAGAAGAAATTAAAAGTCAAAATATCAGTACAGATAATTTACTGGTTCCGACTTCAAGACAAGAGCTAGCAGCAGCGAAAGCTAAGTATCCCCAAGCTGGTATATTTGCAGGTAGCACTGACTTAGCGTTACAAGTCACACAACAGTTAAAATCCTTCGATAAGCTTATTGCCTTAAGTGCGATGCCTGATTTAAACCAGCTCGTTGAACAAGAGTTGGGATTATTAATTGGTGCCGCCCTTCCCTTTGGTAAAATGGAATCGAGCTTGTTAAAACATTTCCCAGAGTTATCCGAGCTTTTTTGGCGCTTTGCTGCCACGCCTATTCGAAATCAAGCCAGTCTTGGTGGAAACGTCGCCAATGGTTCGCCTATAGGCGATATGCCACCTGCATTGTTAGCCCTCAATGCCGTTATACATATCGACAATGGGCTTCAAAAAAGATCCATTGCAGCAAGTGATTTCTTTTTAGATTACCGCAAAACCGCATTATATAAATCTGAATGGATAGAAGCGATTTTTATCCCTTACACAGATCACAAAAATCTCGTTCGCGCCTACAAGGTATCAAAACGCTATGAAGATGATATTTCAGCAGTTTGTGCCGTGTTCAATTTACAAATCATTGATGGAAAAGTACGCAACATCAATGCTGGTTTTGGCGGTGTAGCGGCTATCCCAGCAACAGTTTTAGAGCTCAATACTCAGCTTAAAGGCAAATCTTGGTCTAGTAGTGAAACATTTGATATAGGCAAAGATATCCTCAAACAAGCTTTCACGCCTTTAGATGATGTGCGGGCAAGTAAGATGTATAGAATTAGTATGTTGACTAATTTATGGAAACGTTTTTGGTTAGAAACAAACCAAAGTACCCAGAAAATTGCAACTCGTGTGGTACATATTCCTCTATTAAGGAAAGAAATACGACATGCGTAAACTTATTGAGCAGCCTACATTTGATGCCAAAAATCAAGCTGCTGCAGGCAAATCACATAATCATGAAAGTGCAGAGCGTCAGGTCAGTGGTCAAGCTCGATACATTGACGATATGCCAGAGGCTGCAAACATCCATCATGTTGCAGTCGGCGTTAGTCATGTAACCAGTGGCATAATAATATCCGTTGACTTGTCACAGGTAAAAACCAGTGAGGGCGTGATAGATGTGATCACAGTAGATGATATACCTGGCCATTCAGACATAGGTCCAGTTTTCCCGGGTGACCCATTGTTAGCCGGCCCGAAAATCTTGTACCACAGCCAACCTATATTTGCAGTTTTAGCGACCAGCGTAAATTTAGCTCGTCAAGCAACATTAAAAGCAAACATTATTATCTCGCCTACAGAAGCTTGTTTGTCGGTGAGTCAGGCCAAGGAGCAAGAAAATTTTGTGCGACCACCACACTTTATGCGCCGCGGAGATTTTGAACAGAGTTTTGCCAAGAGCCCTATTCATATTGAAGGTGAATTGATCATAGGTGGCCAAGAGCATATGTACCTTGAAGGCCAAGTG